>NZ_QGTV01000016.1:0-121081 GCF_003182335.1 Chryseobacterium sp. AG844
GCTAACGCGGGAGAGTAGGCCGCCGCCAGTTTTTATTTTATTTTTAAAAAATCCTTTATCATTGTGATAAAGGATTTTTTTGTTTTATACCCAAGTTAAGCTTATAAGTAATGAGCAATGGGTAATGAGTAATGAGTAATACATGGTTATTCATCATTCACCAACTATGTATGTCTTAATTGTCATAAAACACAGTATCATATCGTCTGAATTAAAGGAATCCTAAAGACTCTAATAAAGTAGGCTGGATTCCTGCGGAATGACACAGTAAGAAAGAAGCGGCACAAATAAAAAGAAAGACGCCATTGCAACCAATAACACCATTGGAAAAGATAACCACGGAATCCGTATCCCGGACTTCATTACATCATTTATAATTTATCATTGATGATTTATTCATCATCCTAGCCCCGATAGAAATGGTTACCCCGCAGCTTGGGTTGGAGTGAATGTGGTGGAGCGTGGGAGTGCATGGGCGCGAGGAGTATGAATGGATAGCGGGAAACAGCTCCAGAATTTTTGATGTTTGTATATGCTGATCAACAGAAATAATTGAGTAGCCAAACGTCTTTAGTATAGTGATAGTTTTTAACTTGTGACCAACTTTATTCAATTACCGGAGATTTTTGTTTTTGTAATTTAAAATTGTGTAACTTAGTAAGGTAAAAACAGTTACGAATCTAAAAATATATACTATGAAAAAACATTTATTCCCTCTATTTTTACTGGTGTTAGGCATAAATGCGCAAGCACAACAGGATTTCTTTGCGATTACAGGAAAAGATACCCAAAGTATTACATTCAATGATTTTCGTGCAATTGATGGCACTAATGGAACTTCAGGAGAGAAGCTTTTTACTGCTGAATCTTCATCAAACGTATTTTCCCAAGCAAGAAAAGGTGTTGTAGCAGAAGACAAAAATTCTTACAATCATTCTCAATCTGTAACATTAGCAGCTCTTGCCTATGATTCTTCGAACAATAATCTGGTATACATGCCTATGTTTTCTTCGAATATCTATGTGTTGAATCCGAAGACAAAGGAAATTACTTTAGTGGAAAATAAGGTGGCAAGAGTATCATCATGTGATATTAATTCTCATATTACCAGAATGGCAACCGGATATAACGGTAACATCTATGCTGTTAATAATGCGGGGACACAGTTTTTGGAAATCAGCAAAAAAGCAGAAGAATACATTGTGACTGATCTTGGAATTATTAAAGATGACCCTTCTAACGGAAGAAATTCTTTTACGGCTATGGAAACTGGTTTTGGCGGTGATATGATTGCTGATGCAGATAATAACTTCTATGTTTTTGCTGCTTCAGGAAATGTTTTCAAAGTTCTGACTAAAGATTTAAAAGCGCAATTTATAGGTAAAATTGCTGGCATTCCTGATAATTATTCCGTAAATGGTTCTGCTGTAAATGCTCAGGGGAAAGTGGTAATAGCAAGTGCAAAGGGAGGTGCTTTATACGAGGTAGATCTGACAACTTTGCAGGCTAAACAGCTTCCGGGAGAACAGGGGCTTCATATTTACGATTTGGCAAGTAAATATTTTGCTAATGATAAATCTTCAACAGTAAATACTCTGGCTGCTAATCTTGATATTTATCCGACAAGAGTTGATGAACACTATATCAACGTTCATGTTAATAATAATTTAAAAGGTGCCATTAAACTGAACATTTTTGATATGGCAGGTAAAAATGTAATGACTCAGAGCTTATCGGTGAAAAATGGCTCAATGGACGAAAAAGTATACCTTAAAGGATTGGTAACGGGAGCGTATATTGTAAATATTGCTGATGAATCAGGGAAAGTTATATTCAATAAAAAGATTTTAGTTACAAGATAATAGAGTGCTATAAATTAGCATATAAAGACCTTTTCAAATTATTTTGAGAAGGTTTTTTAATGATTATTTGATATCCAATAAGTTTTATTTTTCGATATTAAAATGTACTTTTATAAAAAAATATAGATGAAACTATACTTTAATGTAGGATATATTGTAAATGCTGGAGAAAATTTGCAGCTGGTATTTGGTGAAGACGAGAATACCGTACATGTCCATACTATGTTTTATGCGGAGAATGGTTTATGGAAATGCGAAGTAGACTATTTTTCAAAACTCATTTCTTATCATTACCGGGTGGTGAATGAAAGAGGAAATGTATTAAGAGAAGAATTTGTGGGACATCATTTGAGTTTTCCACATAATTATAAGGAATTTATCATTTTTGATGAATGGAATAACAAAAACTTTCCTGAGAATTATTTAAATAATAAAATCCTTTACAATAAACTGCACGATTTTATTCCCGAAAAAGTTACAGTTTTAAAAAAGCATACCCATCTGTTCAGAATAGAAGCCCCTATTTATAATAAGGATTGGAGGATTGTTCTTTTCGGAAGCACAGCATCACTGGGAAACTGGAGCTATGACCAAGTTGTTCATCTTAATCAGACAGATTTTGGAATGTGGGAAACTTCTGTTGAAATTCCGGAGAATGAATTTATCCAGTTTAAATATTGTATTTATGATACGAAAGAAAACAGGGTTATAGATGTAGAAACGGGAGAAAACAGATTTACAGTTGCCAATCCGCTGAGTGATGTGCTGCAGGTAGTTTCCAATCATTATTTTAGGTTTAAGGGATATCAGATGTACCATGATGCCGGTGTCGCAATTCCTGTATTCTCATTGAGAAGTGAGGATGGATTTGGAGTAGGAGAATTTACAGATATTAAAAAACTGGCGGATTGGACGAAAGAAACCGGTCTTGGAATTATCCAGATTCTTCCGATCAATGATACAACCGCCAATTATTCATGGACAGATTCTTATCCATATGCAGCAGTATCTGTTTATGCGCTGCATCCACAGTATATTTCTTTAGAAAACCTTGATTATTCTTTACCGAAAGAATTAGTTGATGACTATCTGTCTGAAAAAGAGAAATTAAACTCTTTGGATCTGATCGATTATGAAAAGATGATTGAAGGCAAGTGGAAATATCTTACAGCCGTTTTCAACAAAGAAAAAGACAAAATTTATAAAGACAGAAATTTCAAGAAATTCATCAAGGATAATGAATACTGGCTTGTTCCTTATTCTGCATTCTGTGTTTTGAGAGACAAATATAAAACACCTAATTTCAACGAGTGGAAAACTCACAAAAAATATATTGCAGGAAAGATTTCGCAGTTCTTTACAACGAAGAATAAAGACTATGATATCTCAATGCTTCATGCCTGGGTACAGTATCAGTTACATGTACAGCTGAAAGATGCTGTTGATTATACCCATAACCTGGGAGTTTCGTTGAAGGGAGATCTTCCCATTGGTATTTACAGATATTCTGTAGAAGCCTGGACAGAACCGGAACTATTCGGAATGGATTTTCAGGCTGGAGCACCACCTGACCAGTTTACTGAATTGGGACAGAACTGGGAGTTCCCGACTTATAATTGGGAAGCTATGAAAGCAGATGATTATAAATGGTGGAAAAACAGGTTCAAAGCACTGGAACAGTATTTTGATGCCATGAGAATCGATCATATTTTGGGATTCTTCAGAATATGGAGAATGCCGGTTTCTGCTGTACAAGGGATTTTAGGATACTTTTACCCGGCGGTTCCAATTGTTTTGGATGAATTCAAGGCCTGGCAGATTCCGTTTAATTTTGACAGGTATTGTAAGCCTTTTATCAACAATAAGATCTTATGGGATTATTTTGGAGAAGAAAGTGCAAAAGCTCTTGAGTTGATGAGCCGTAATGAAGATGGTACCTATGCTTTTAAAGAAGAATTTAATACCCAGAGAAAACTCGTTGACTTCTTTAAAAAAAAATCATACGGATCTATTGAAGAGAAATTGATTTCCCTTTGTGCCAATGTTTTGTTTTTACCGGAAGAAAGAAATGGGAAGACGGTTTACCATCCCAGATTTAATGTTTACAATACAGAGTCTTATCAATACCTTCCCGAATCGGAACAGAAAAGTATATATGACCTTTACCACGACTACTTCTTCAGAAGACAGGACCGCTTGTGGTTTGAAAAAGCCATGGAGAAACTTCCGGTTATCCTGAATGCTACCAAAATGCTGATCTGCGGTGAAGACCTAGGAATGGTTCCTGCCTGTGTACCTGTTGTAATGGACGAATTGGCCATCATAGCATTGAAAGTACAAAGAATGCCTTCTGAAAATATTCCGTTCTATAATCCTAAGAATGCAAACTATATGAATGTAGTGACAGCTTCTTCCCATGACAGTTCAACGTTGAGACAGTGGTGGAAAGAAGATCCTGTATTGACACAGAAATATTACAATCAACAGCTGATACAATACGGAAAGGCACCTGAAGATCTCAATCCCCACCTTGCTGAAATCATTATGAAGCAGCATTTGTATAATGAGGCTATGCTTGCTATTTTCCCGATGCAGGAATTTCTGGCAACAGATACTGAGCTTACCAATAAGAAAATGGACAATGAAAGAATCAATAATCCGGCGGTTTTTCCACATTATTGGCGTTACAGAATGCATATAAAACTTGAAGATCTGAAAGAGAAAACCTCTTTCAACAAAAAAATTGCACATTGGATAAAAGATAGCGGAAGAGCGTAAATTTTACACTTGATTATCAGATAGTTAAAAATATTTTAAAAGAAGTTTAATCTTATGATTTAACTTCTTTTTTTTATTTGTATCAAAAAGATAGAATTAAGATATTCTGCTATATATTAACCAATTAACGACTATAAAGATGAAAAAAATATTTTTGGGATTAGCTTTTGGGTTGGGCGTTTTGACGTCTGCTCAGCAATATCCGAATAATGGTTGGGATGATGACGGTTATTATCAGAATGATGGAGGTTATTACAGTGACCAAGATGATAGAAATTATTTCCCTGATGATTATTATTACAATTATCCTCAGGATTATTATCCAAGTAATTATTACCAAAGCTATTATAACGACTACAGAGGAAGTATTATCAATATCGACTGGAACGGATTTTTCGTACAGAACAGATTAAGCAGATGGCAGGTAGACCAGATTATGAGATTGAATAATCTGTTTGTAAGTTTCACAGCATGGAATAATTTCTACAGATATAATCCGGACAGATGGTACTATGACAGGTTTTATGCATTGGAGAGAATTTTAGGACCAAGAGTATTTGTGGTTTTCCAGAATAACTACTACAGAGGTTCCAGCCCAATCGTATATTTCCAGAATTACAGAAGAACGTATTACGTACCGAGATATACGGTAATGCCAAGATATAGAAATATTAATATCAACGTTTACAGGGTAGACCGCTCAAGATTCCACAGAATGGATAATCCTACTTTTGATATTATCAGAAGAGGCAGCAGACCGGACAACGGTTTCAGAAACACGGGAAACAATGGAAATTCAGGAGGATTCCGTGGAAATAACGGAAATAACAATAATTCCGGTTTCAGAAATGACAATAGTGGTGGTTTCAGAAACAGTAACGGAGGCGGCTTCCGGGGAAATTCTGACAATGGAGGAAACAGAGGAAATAATGATAACGGAGGCTTCAGAAATAATAATGGTGGCGGATTTAGAGGGAATAGTGAAGTAAGAAGAGAAGCTCCTAAAAGAGAAAACAATAGCGGCTTCAGAGGAAACAATGGAGGAGGCTTCAGACAAAGATCTGAAAGTTCTGCACCTAGACAGGAAAACCGTGGAAATAACGGTGGTGGTTTTAGAGGCAGTTTAGTAAAGAATTAATTTTCATATATTATATTTAAGTGGTGTGAAGGGCAGGTTTTTATAATCTGTCCTTTTTTTTGTTGTTTTATTAATTTGTTTTTGTTAAAATTTAACATTATTTATGAATTTGTTAATTTAACTTGTGTTTTAATTCATTATCAAAAAGGTATAATAACAAAATAACAATTAATTAAATTTTAAAAAGATGAAAAAATTAGTTTTAGCAATAGCATTTATCGGAATGGGAAGTTTTGCAATGGCACAACAAACTACAATCCCGCAGGACAAACATGCAAGAACTGCTGAAATGAAGCAGAGAATGGAGCAAAAACAACAGGAACATTTAGACCAGATGCAAAAAGACCTTAATCTTAATGCTTCTCAGGTAGCTCAGATAAAGGTACTCCAGGATAAAAGAAAAACGGAAATGAAGGCAGAGTTTGACAAACATAAGGCAGACAGACAAGCTAAGATGCAGGAAATGCACGCCAAAAGAGCACAAATGGATGCTGATATGAAAAAAATCCTTACTCCTGATCAATATGATAAATGGCAGGCTGACAGAAAAGCTAAAGCAGAGAAAATGAAGATGGCTATGAAAGAAAGAAGAATGATGAAAAAGCCGATGAATACAGGAACTGCTGAAGTAAAATAACAGTTTGTAATTTTAGTTTTTTAATGTTTTAAGGGTGGATGTTTTTCCATCCTTTTTGTATTAATTTTCTTTAAAACTTTTGATGTAGGGCTTTTATTCCCTATTTTTGACTATAAATTTAATACGTATGGTTAGCGAAAAAATTGCAAAATTAATTAACGAACAAATTGCCCACGAACAATACGCCGCTCAATATTATCTTTCAATGTCTGCATGGTTTTCAGGAAAAGATCTGGATGGAATTGCCAACTATTTCAGAGTACAGAGCAAAGAAGAATTGATGCACGCAGATAAAATGTTTGATTATTTGAATGATGTAGGAGGAGAAATTATCATTGGAGAAATTCCAAAACCTCCACATGAGTTCGAAAACGCAACGGATATTTTTGAGAAAGCATTAGCACATGAGAAAGTCGTAACTAAAAGTATTTTCAATATTGTAAAAAATGCAAACGACGAGGGAGATTTCGCAACAACATCATTCCTGCAGTGGTTTATCAACGAACAGGTAGAAGAAGAAGCGAGTGCTTCTCAATACGTAACAAAAATCAAAATGGTATGCGATAATCCATCTGCATTATACCTTTTTGATCAGGAATTGTCACAGAGAGTATTTACTCCTGATACAACTGCTTAAGATTGAAAATTTTTCAAAATATAAAACCGTTATCCTTTAAGAATAGCGGTTTTTTTGTTATGATAAAAGAATTATTTCCTATGCGGCCGCCTTTGAATTCTCACAGCGGAAATAAAAACCACCGCTCCCAATACAAAACTTAGAAATAAAGAGTTGGCAATATTTTCAGCGGGCCCAAAATGGTGGTCATCTGGGGTAACGGGCGGGTCTAAGCAATCAACAATATTGTAAGTGACCACTGTCGTAAATAACATGATAATCAGGCTTATAAAAAAGGAGTTCAAGTATATTCTCATGGTTGGTTAGTTGTAAAACAAAATATAATCAAAGACTGTATGATTGTACTCGTCTTAGAATAAAAATACTAAAACCTTTTTATATTTGAACAATTTTTGCGAAAAATTGTTACAGTAATGTTTTGTAAATCTTCAGATTACAGATAAATGATCTGAGTTTTTAGTACTTTTTTGCCCAGACGTTCAAGAATGTTTTTATATCCTTCTACCTGCGCTTCATCTTTCGCTTTTGGTTCACCGGTTTTGAAATCTACAATTATATAACCTTCTTCACCCTTTAAAATACGGTCTGGCCTGAAAATATGGCTTTCTCCTCTTTCAGAAATCATGATATCTTTTTCGTTGATTACTTCCCATTTTTCATCAAAAAATTCTGCATACGTTCTGACAATTTCCTGTAATGTAATCTGTATTTCATTTTTTTCCTCCAGTGTAATCTGCCCTTCCAAAGCATAACCGTCCAATACTTTCACTATATCTCTTTCTGTATTGATCTTCGATAAAAGTTCATGCACAAAAAGCCCGATTCTTACCTTTTCATTTCGTACCTGATAATTTTTAGACGGCGTAGCAATTTTGATGGATGTACTTTTCTCATTAACATTCTTCAGGTTCTGGATATTCTGGGTTTTAAAAGAAGAGCTTTTATCTTTAGAATATTTCTTCAGCATTTCAGGATTCACCGGGTAAACATCAAACTCGTCAGCCTGTTCAGGATTTTTTGTCTGAAGGAATTCCAGAAGCTCAAGATTATTAGAGGTCTTATTTGCCTTTTGCAGATAGAAAAACAGCTGTTCAACAGGTCTGGTGGTAGCTACGTATTGCAGACATAATCTGTCGATCAGGTTTTTATAAGAATTCTTTGTGTTGAAAAACAGAATTTCATCATCATAAGCTTCCAGGTTTTTACTGAATTGATTGATGTTGACCGATTTTAAAGCTTCATTTTCATTCGTGTCAAACCAGTTGGTGAACTCACTGTCCCGGTTTTTGTTCATCATTGGGATAAAAACAATCGGGAATTCCAGTCCTTTAGACTTGTGGATTGTCATAATCTGGACAGCCTCGATATTTTCCGAAGCCTGAATAGTGTATGAAGAAGCTTCTTCATCCCAGTATTTCAGAAACTCTTTGGTACTGGCACCTGCGTTCTGCGTAAAGTTGAAAAGCATTTCCAGGAAGTTCAGTAAAAAGTCTGTTTCTTTATTTTCAACAGAAAATTCGTTGATATAATATTCAATAAAATTATAAAGATTGAATCTCGGAAAGTTATCCTGTTTAAGCTGCAGCGAATATTTTTGCTGGATAAACTGCAGAATTTCTTCATGCCCTTCAATATCCAGAATTTCTTTCATTCCTAAAGTGAAATCCAGCATATCAATTTTTCCGAGTGTATTCAGATGGTACATCATCATGATCAGACAATGTTTATTCTTAGGATTGAGCTCCCAGCGAAGAAATTCAATAACAGCCTTTAACGTATTGGAAAGTTCCAATGTAAGGCCTTTATCAGAAATCGTTTTAATATTGGTTTCTTCTCCCTTGTAGCTGACTTTTAAAGCTCCCAGTTTCTGAGAATAACTGAAAATATCAAAATTTCCACGGCAAAGAATAGTGATGTCAGAAAACTTGAAACCATTATCCAGACATTCCTGGATATCTTTCCGCATCCTTTCTGAAGTATCATTGTAAAATTCTTCATTCGTAAGATTTTCGATCAGATTTACCTTTACGCGCCCATCCATTTGGGATTTTGGATTTTGCTCAGCATCTGCCCCGAAAATATTCTGATGTTCTTCCAGCAATCCTTCAGAATGAAAACGGTACAGTTCATTGTTGAATTGTACAATGTTTCTGGCACTTCTCCAGTTATCCTTTAATACCAGAAGATCAGCTTCTTTAGGTGAAAATTCTTTTTTGTTGATGATATCCAGCATTAGTTTGCTTTCGCCGCCACGAAACCGGTAAATACTTTGCTTGGGATCGCCCACCAATGTAAATGACGTGTATTCTGTAGAAACACTGTGATCTCTCAGCGGAACAAAATTCTGCCACTGTAGTTCTGACGTATCCTGAAACTCGTCAAAGAAATAATGCTGAAACTGTGAACCTACTTTTTCATAAATAAAAGCAGAAGGTTCATTTCTAAGATTTTCATTGATCAGAATATTAAATTTAGAAAGAAGAACAAGATCATTTTCTTCTTCAATTTTCTGAAGCTCATCCTGAATATCTTTGTTTACCTTTAAAGGAAGAAGAGCAGACAAAACTTTCTCTTTCTTTTGAGTTTCAATATACAGAATGATAAGCTTCATTCTGTTGTCGAGAAGCTGATCCAGGATTTCGAAAATTTCAGATTCTTTATGTTTCGATTTTGAAGACGCTCCCTTTCTATAATTATTGATAACAGATTCTTCCTGCGTAGTAGGGAAAGGAAAACCAGCTCTTTTCTGCTGATAAAAATCGATAACCTTAGTAAAAAAGCCTCCGATTCCGTTTTTACCCTGGGCAAAATCTTCAATATCAATATTTCTTGATCTGAATAATTCAATAGAACTTGCGGCAAGCTCTGCGGACTGTTTTTTATTGAGAACAATCTCTTTACGAAGCGTATTCTTGATATTCTCATAACTGGCATCGTCAAAGCTTTTATTGCTTTTCAGATGCTCATAGTGAATATCCTTTACAAATTCCTTAGCCGAATCATAAAGATTTTTATTAAGATTGATCCTTTCATTGTTTTCCAGACTGTAGTCTACATAATCCATGAAAGAATTGGAAATAGTCTCATTCTCACCAATCTGATCCAGCATCTTATCAACGGCTTCTATCAGAAACGGTTCAGCTTCAATTTCAAGGTTAAAATTTTTAGCCAGTCCCAATTCATAGGAAAAACTTCTTACCAGTCTTGAGTTAAAACGGTCAATCGTTCCGATATTCAGTGTGGAATAATTGTGGAGAACATAATCCAGCATTTTTTTAGAACGCTGATGAAGGTCATCGATGGTAATTTTCAGCCCCTGTTCTTCAAATGCTTTCTGGATGTTTTTCAGATCCGTATTCTCTGCATAATCTTTAGCTGAAAAATTTCCCAGCCACGATAAAATTCTTTCCTTCATCTCGTTCGCTGCTTTATTGGTAAAAGTAAGCGCGAGAATATTCCTGATCGACTGCTGCTGATTAGGGTAGCGGAGACAGATCATCAGAAGCCTTTGTACCAGGGCATAGGTTTTCCCGGATCCGGCAGAAGCATTGATGACTGTGTAAGAATTTTGCATTGTTAAAAGAGAATTGAGACTGCAAGTTAGCTAAAATTTAAAAGAAACTTTAACAATTTAATTACGCTATTTAACAGTTTACAGGGTAAAAATCAAAAAGAAATATTAAAACGCGTTAACTGTGGTTAAACTTATGGGATACATTAAAAATAATTTTAGCTTTGCTTTATAAAAAATAGCCCGTGAAACTTAAACTATTCTTTTTCTTATCCTTTATTCTTTTTATTCATACCCAGGCCCAAAGCTATATATTTGGTAAAATCATTTCCGAAAACGGTACTGAAATGCAGGATGTGAATGTTGTCAATATCAGAACTGATGAGATCGTAGTTTCAAACAGGGATGGTCATTTTATGATTTCGGGAAGACAGGGAGATGAACTTCGTTTTATAAAAGCGGGTTATGAACGTATCACCAAAATAGTTTCCCAGGAAAACACACAATCTCCGATGAATATAAGTATGGTTCGCCAGACTATTCAGATTCCTGAAGTGGAAGTGAAACAGGGGCTAACCGGAAACCTTAAAATTGATTCAAAACTTTATAATAAACCTCAAAAGGTTGAAAAACTGCTCAAAGAGATGGATCGGTATATTGCTCAGAAATCAGATCCCAGAATACTGGCCGCAAAACCCGGGGAATTTGTACAGCCGAAAGGCCAGGGATTTTCTATTGGGAAAGTAAAAGATAAATGGGATGATGTAGATTTAATGAAGTACATCAGAGCAAGCCTTGGTGATGATTATTTTACCAATCTTAAAATTGAGAAACCTCTGATAGAACATTTTATTTATTATGTCTTTGCAGGCGGTTTTGAAAGGAAAAAAATCCTGAAATACGGATTCTGCAGTGATGCGGATCTGAACAGGTTTCAACGTTTTGTCCTGACAAGAATTTCATCTTATCGTGCTCCGCAAACTCAAAGATAATATGGAAATAAAATATATCAGAAGAGTTTTATTATTAGTGCTTTTTTGTACCGCTTCAGGATTGTGGGGACAGCAAAAAATATCAGGAAAGGTAATAACAGGCGATGACCTTGATTTAGCTCCTGTACTCGTTGTTAATATCACAGGGAACAGAAGTGTATTAAGTGATATGTCCGGAAAATTTGAAATCGAAGCCAAAGAAAATGATGAGATCAGATTTGTAAAAGAAGGATATTACCGTGTTGATAAAAAATTGACCAAAGAAGAGATCAATACTCCTTTCAATATTATTCTGAAGAAGATGGAAATTCAGATTCCTGAGGTCAGGATTAAGTACCGGCCTACCGGAAATCTGGCAAAAGATAATCAGCATTATAATGAATCCAGAAAGCTTCAGACCTTAAAATCAGATATGGATGATTATATGAGAAGTCCGCTGAATGAGCCTTTACCTGATAATGCCACATCAAAAACTTTTACCGGTCATGATTTCAATGCAGGGCAGGTCAATCTGTTTGGCGTATTTAATGCTGTAAAGAAACTGGCACAGCCTAAGGTTACCAAAGCCAATTACAATGAAACTCAGGATTTCCTCAGGAGGGTTAAGAATGAAGTAAATCTGGGGTTCCTTAAAAAGTACGGAATGGATGAAGAACAGATTGATGCATTTCTTCTGTATGCCGATAAAACCCGTTCATTGGCGAAAAGATACCGTAAAGATTTTAGTATCACTGTCATTGAATATGAACTTAAAATTGCTTTCGGGGAATATAGTAAGACAAACAAATTAGAAGGAGTTAAAGAATAATATATAAAAATCAGAAGTTGGGTTATTTTACTGAAAATATTGAAACATCCGGACAGAGAAAATTTTTTCTTTTCCTGATGCTTCTGTGCAGTACTTTTATTTTTTCTCAGCAGAAAGTGACAGGGCGAATCGTAGATGACAATGGAGAGAATTTAAGTAAAGTAATTGTTATCAATATGTCTACTGATAAAAAAGTATATTCTGATTCTGAAGGTATATTTTCTATTGATGCCAATCCTAATGATGAATTAAGATTTGTAAAAGAAGATTTCAGAAGAGTTTCCAGAAAAGTTCTTACCAATGATATCAATTTGCCACTCTTTATTACTCTTTATCAGATTCCGAAGGATGTAGGAGAGGTCAAAATTGTGAAAAAACTCACCGGAGATCTGGAAACAGATTCCCGGATTGTTGCTAAAGTAGATAAAGGAGAGCAGGTGAGAGATGCCGTCGGTCTTCCGCAGCCGGTCGGAAAAATGAGAGAAAAACCGGCAGAAGTAAAAAGTGTACTTTTACCTATACTTTTGGGAAACCTGAATGTTCAGGGCGTATATGATCTGATAAGCGGGAAAGCCAGAAGACAGAAAAGACAATACAGATATGACGATCTTCAGGAACATATCGTCTGGGTTCGGGATAGAATAGAGGATGAATATTTTATCAAAGCCGGAATTCCTGGTGACAGAATTTCAGAATTTATTCAATTTTCATTTTTAGCAAAACCTCAGGTACGAACCTATGTAAAAGCAAGAAATCTTTCGGGGGTTATGCTGAGACTGGAAGAGACAGTTCCTCTTTTTCTGGAGAGAGTAAATCAGGATCAAAAGTAATTTAAATGTTAATAAATTCTTAAAATATTGGAATAGAAATTGATACCATTTTGGTAACACAAATTCACACATTTTATGAATAAAAACATTTTTGCAGTAGCTATTGCAGCATTAGGTTTTGTAGTAGGTCTCGGTTTTTTGGGAAATGCTATTAAAAACAGGAATAAATCTGAAAATACCATTTCCGTGACAGGATTAGGAACCAAACAGTTTACATCAGATCTGATCACCTGGTCCGGAAGCTTTTCCAAAAATAATGTGGATCTCAAATCTGCCTACGATGAACTGGCAACAGACAGAAAAGTAATTAATGACTATTTGCTTTCAAAAGGGATACAACAGAAAGAGATCGTGTTTTCTTCCGTAGATATTCAGAAACAGTTCAGAAGCTATAATGATTCAAACGGAAACTATGTACATGGGGAATTCTCCGGTTACAATCTCACCCAAAAAGTTTCTATTGAAAGTAAAGAAGTGGGAAAAATAGAAAACCTCTCCAGAAATATTACCGAAATCATCAACCGAGGAATTGAATTCACTTCTTCTTCACCAGCGTATTTCTACACCAAGCTGGCTGCAGTAAAACAGGAAATGATTGCCAGTGCTACAAAAGATGCTAAAGAACGTGCTGAAAAAATTGCGGAAAATTCTGGAAGCAGTCTCGGGAATCTCAAGAAGGCAACCATGGGTGTGATTCAGATTACAGCACCTAATTCCAATGAAGATTATTCTTATGGCGGAACTTTCAATACTTCATCCAAAGATAAAGAAGCCAGTATTACCATCAAGCTCGAATACGAAGTAAATTAATAGAAAAAGTTGTCTGATAAACTTTATAAAACCACAAAAGTCACAAAAGGACTCATTTTAAAACACTTTTGTGCAGTTATGTGAGTTTAAAATTATACCTCATAAAAGCTCACATAAGATTGAAATCAAAGATTTTCACAAAACTTAGGTGAACTCATTATGCATAAAGTTTTGCTCTAAAAACTTAAGTGTTTAAAACTTTTGTGCCTTTTGTGGTCAAGAAATAGAAAATAAAAACGCTGGAAGACTATTCCGGCGTTTTATATTTTAAGCATAAATAATGTTATGAATTTCTTTTTTGGCTTCCTCTATATTTTCAGGAGTATAATTGGCCAGCAGCCATAAGTTTAAAGATTTTTTCCCTTCGCCATAGCTCGGCTGAACATGAGTAGTATCAATCAGACTGAATTTATTTCTCTGATAAAAAGAATACCGTCTTGATGCATCTTCGCTCAATTCTGCAGGTTCAATTTCCAGAATTATACGTGGGTAATTTTCTGATAAATGATTCATAATATGAGATCCCAGTTTTTTACTTCTGAATGCTTCTAAAACTTCAAAATGCTCTACAAAAACAAAAGAGCTCAGCTTCCACAGGATGAGGTAGCCAATAGCTTCCGATTCGTGGATAACAGACATGAATTCCACATAAGGATTTGTAAATAAACTTTCAAACTGATCTTTATCTCTTTGTTCGTCTACAGGAAAAGTTGTGGTGTATGAAGCATAGATTTCCTGAACCCTATGATCTTCTGCAGAAGTAATCGGTAAAAATTTCATAATTTATAAATCAAAGACACTCGGTCTTCTGGTGATGAAAATATCTTTAATCCAAAGGGTGAATGCCAGTCCCAGATAGATCAGAAAGAAAAATCCAGCTGTAGCGAAAGTAGAATAGATGAAGAAAACTCTCAATTTAGAAACAGGAATTCCCAGCTTGGCTCCCATTCTGGTCAGTACACCAAACCATTCTCTTTCCATTTTATGACGAATATTACTCAGCATTTCCAGATTGTTATTTATAAGTTTGAATCTATTAATCAAAGTTAAGGAATTTTTTTGACAAAGATTTTGATCGACAAAACTGCCCGGATAAGGTTATTCTTTCAAGAGTTTATAGCCGATAGTACAGGCTAAACAATTTTTCGGCTCGCAATAGGTTTTATAATGATAGATAAGACTTTGACTTTCCAACGCATTGGTGACCTTTAATCCATGTTTTTTCCAGCTCGTAATGATGGTGTTTTTCTCTCCGGAAATTGTCTTGTAAAGCGCAATAATTTCATCTGCAATATCTTCCTTATGATATCTGTGATAAGCATATTGTAAAGGAAGTATGGTATTTAGAATGAGAAGATCAACAAAATCTTGGCTCAGTGTTTTAGGCTGTACTTTGGAAATACTCCCGAAATTAAAGTGAAAATCCCAATATTCAGAAGCTTTTACAGATTTGAAAATAGTGTACAGCTGTTCTGCGTTTCTTGCTTCCATGATTTTTGAAAATAAATTCTGCTGCCTGTAAAGGTCAGCCAATTGTGACAACCGGATTGTTGGAAAATTCGGTGGTCTCAGTCTTAAAAACTTAGGATGAAATTTTAAATCAGAAATGGAAAATTTTGCCTTGATAAAATCGAATTCTCTTTTCCATATTGTCATCTGCCCGTCCTGGGGTTTCTCTAGCCATCCTGAAATTCCAAATAATAACGCTTCAAGCTGAAGGGGATTCTGACGTATTTTATTGATAATACTGTAATCTATACTTTCCGCAATCTGCCGGAAAATAGAAGCATTTACTTTTAACCCGAATGAGTAGGCAAAACTGTGAAATAAAACAGCTTCAAAATTATTTTTATATTGATGTAAACTCTGTTCAAGTTCTGAAGATTTCTCATCCAGTTTTTTCAGTATACTTTCTTCATAAAAATTGACCGGGATTTTTTTCGGATCAAAAATCTTTTCGCAGGCAATAAATTCATTACCATTCATAAGTTTTTGATATTTACAAAGAATATTTTTATCAATATAACTTTGAAGTTCCAAGGTTGGAACCTGCTTTCCGATAAGTTCATGAATGTCTATGTCGTGCTGAAATACAACATGAAGAATAATATTGCGGTAATTGGGATCCTGGGAATGATTGTGGAAAATCCAGTCTGAAGAGCGCACGTGCAGTTCTATATTTCCAGCGAGAACTAGACCATTGATTTTGATTTTAGCATCAAGAAAATCAGGGCCTGCATTTTTGTTCCATTTTCCGAAATAGATGATCTCAACGGAATTTCCTTCAATATCCTTGAAGTCAAAATGTTTGAAAACCTTATAGTTCCAAAGATATTGAAGTAGTTTTTCCGTCATAAGTGTGACGTAAATATAATAGAAATATTATACTTTCGTCAGCTCCTTATTAAAATTTTCTATGGTTGTTCTATACATTTTCTCATAGATAGGAAGAATGTTTTTCAAATCGAATTTTATCGCCTGATCTTTCGCATTTTGCTTCATTTTGGCTAAAAGTTCATCGTTACTCAACAGCTTGATCGTGTAGTTGCTCATCGCTTCCACATTTCCGATTTCAGCAAGATATCCGGTTTCCCCCTGAATGTTCACCTCAGGAATTCCTCCTGCATTGGAACTGATCACCGGAGTATACGCTGCCATGGCTTCCAACGCTGCAAGACCGAAACTTTCCTGCTCGGAAGGCAGAAGAAATACATCCGAAAGCTGTAAAATTTTATAGAGATCATTCACCTTTCCTAAAAGGCGGATTTTGGAAATAAGCTCAGGATTTTCTTCCAGAAACTGATTGACCTTTTCCATATCAGGACCTTCACCGATGATGATCAGCTTGGATTTCACTTTTCTTTCCACATTCTTAAAGATCTGCAACACTTCGTCAACACGTTTTACAGGACGAAGGTTAGACACGTGAATCAGAATTTTTTCATCCGGATTGGCAAACTGTGTTCTCTGGCACTCAGAACAGTCATCAAATTCAGAATTATCAATAAAATTGGTAATCACCTGAATTTCTTTTTTGATATTGAAAAACTGAAGGGTATCTTTTTTCAGGCTTTCAGAAACCGAAGTAATCGCATCAGACTGATTGATCGAAAATTCTACTGCATGTTTATAACTCGGGTGCTGGCCTACAAGGGTAATATCTGTACCGTGTAATGTAGTGACCAACGGAATATCATTATTGTCTTCCTTGAGCATTTGTTTTGCCGTAAATGCCGCATATGCGTAAGGAATGGCATAATGTGCATGAAGAAGATCCAGTTTATAAAGATTGACAACTCTGTAGATCATAGAGCTTAACGCAATATCATAAGGCTGATACTGGAAAAGGGGATACGTCTGAACATTGACCCTGTGAAAGAAAATATTCGGGTTGGTGATATCTAATCTTGCAGGAAGTGCAGAACTGATGAAGTGTACTTCATAGCCTTTGTTGGCAAGTGACATTCCTAATTCTGTTGCTACAATTCCGCTTCCTCCGTAGGTAGGATAGCAAAGTATGCCTATTTTCATTAGATTATTGTTGTTTTAATTTTGTATTATTTGGTTTTTGTTGAGGTTGTCATAGGAAGATCTATACCCATTCCCGGTTTCAACTGATCATTAACCAGTACCGGAAGTTTTCCCCATATTTTTGTTTTTCCATTGAAAGCATCCGCAGTTGCATTCATAGAATCATCATTGTTTTCATATGAAACAAGAACGGTTGAAACTTTTGAGATGTCAATATCTTTTAATGCATAAGCACTCCCGAATACATTTAGAATGACATTTTGATTTTTGGAAAGATCAGAAAGTACTCTTTTGGATTCTGCTGAAATTTTATAAGGTTTATAAGCCGTAGAATTATCTTTATGGAAACCTACGATCACTGTAGATCCCGCTGGAATTGTATTAATTTCTCCTGCTTTTTTAATGATAACATTGTTACCCAATCTGTTGGCAAAAGTCTGATAAGGAGCTTCTTCAAGAGGAACATAATAAGTCTGTTTTCCTGTAAGAGGAAGCAATTTCTTTTCATCTTTTAATAAAGTCAGGGCATTGGAGTAAAGATTCTGTACCAATTGGATATGAGAATCATTATTTAAATCCTTATTGATATTTTCAGGGTTTTTAGGAGTGTATTGAGTTAATCCAAGGAAATATTTGGTTAAAAGGATTTTTTTCACACTTTCTTCCACTCTGGATTGAGGGATTTCTCCTTTATCAATAGCTTTCTGGATCAGTTTTTTACCTTCAGAAACACCTTGTGAGAAAAGCATAATGTCATTTCCTGCTTTAAAGGCCATAGCATCCAGTTCGCCCGGTTGGTATTTATTAGCTACAGCACCCATATTTAATGCATCAGTGATGATTAAACCTTTATAACCCAGCTTATCTTTCAGTAATCCTGTAATGATATTTTTAGAAACAGAAGCCGGAATTCCTTTTCCTGATTCTAAGTTTGGAACATATAAATGAGCAACCATTACACCACCAATTCCCTTATTCATTAATGCTTTGAATGGTGCCAGTTCTACGGCGTTAAGTCTCTCAATAGTATGAGAAACGACAGGAAGATCCAGGTGGGAGTCTGTGCTGGTATCTCCATGTCCCGGGAAGTGTTTAATAGCAGCTAAGATATTGTTATCCTGAAGACCTTTAGAATAGGATAGGGCAGAGTTGATTACATTATTTACTTCAGAGCCAAAGCTTCTGTTACCAATAATCGGATTACTAGGATTGGTATTGACATCTACTACAGGAGCAAAATCCCAGTTGATCCCCATTCTGTGACAATCTTCCGCAATTTTTGCTGCCATCTGATAGACAAGATTTTTATCCTGAATAGCACCTAATGTCATAGCCCATGGAAATTTGTGAGCCGTGGCAATTCTCTGGTAGAGCCCCCATTCTGCATCCATTCCGATCATTAATGGAACTTTTGATTTTTGCTGAAATTCATTGACCAGATTGATTTCTCTTGCTGCATCATCCTGCATTAAAATCAGACCGCCTATTTTATCATTCGTAACAATATTTCTTACCTGGCTGATATAGTCTTCTCCTCTGTTGGTGTATAATGCCACAATAAAAAGCTGTCCTAGTTTTTCATCCTGAGAAAGATTTTTATAGGTGGTATCAACCCATTTCTGAGCTTTTTTCAGGTCTTCCTTAGAAACATTTTTTGGCTGATACTGGGCTTTCACCTTAGGGCTTATCAATGCGACAATAAAGAGTGAAGTATATAATAATTTCTTCATGACTTTTTGAATAAGAACAAAAATACAATTAAAAATATGAGGAAAACAAAGTTTTTGAGATTTTTGGTATATGATTTGAATATGCATTATAAATAATAACTAAACTTTAATAGAAATGAAAAAAATACTTCTCTTCTTATTCCTGGGTGCTGTAGGTTTTACTGCTTATAGCTGTGATAATAGTGATGATGTTGTGGTACAAGGTCAGGATAATGATACGTATTCAACAGCTTATGATATTATTCCGAAATTTAATAAACAAGATAGCTATACATATCATTTTGATGATGCATTTAAAAGTCCATTACTTGAATCAGATGTAGTCCTTATTTATTTACAAACAGGTCTTACCAATAATAATTCTCCAATTTGGAAATTGCTTACCTATACAGAATATCCTAATAACGGTGCTGATAAAGTTGAATATTCATATGACTTCAGTAAGTTTGATATTGGGATTGATGTAAGATCTACTACTGGAGTTAACCTTGATAATAACCCAGTATACTACACTAACAAAAAATTCAGAGTAGTTATTGTTCCTGCCAAAACAGGTACATCTAATAAGAGCGCAGCAACACCTACGGTTGATTATTCAGACTACAATAGCGTAATTAAGTATTACAATATTGACGAGTCTAAAATCAAGACTAAATAATTTAGAAATATCTTTTCAGTTTTTTATAATTAAAAAAGTCCCGGGGGAAATTCTCTCGGGGCTTTTGATTTATAATAGAAAATGATACAAAGTGTCTACTTGGTATCTCTGTTTATATAAAGCCTGTATTTTTAGCAGTATATTAAAAATTAAAAGCCTCAGAGTATTTATTCTGAGGCTTTATTTTTATTAGTTATCATTGTCATCAAGAAGATGTCCAAAGAAGTCTTTTTTTGTCTGCAGATAACCTTTGCTTATTTCATTGGCAGGAATCTGTAATGGGACTCTTGAATTAAGGTGAATATTGCTGTCTACCACATATTTTACCTTTTCAGGATTATTGGTGAGTAGATTGATATCTTTTACATCCAATAGATTCAGAATTTCAATGGCTACACCAAAGTTTCTGTCATCTGCAGGAAGTCCCAGCTCAAGATTGGCCTGTACGGTATCCAATCCTTTTTCCTGTAGTGAGTAAGCCTTAAGCTTGTTGATGATCCCGATGTTTCTTCCTTCCTGACGAAGGTAGATGATAATCCCACCGTTTTCTTGGATATATTTCATTGCAGCATCCAATTGTTGGCCGCATTCACATTTTTTTGAATGGAAAACTTCTCCGGTAATACATTCTGAATGGAAACGAACATTGACCGGTTTTGAAAAATCTGTATTTTCAGCAACGATGGCCATATGCGGCATCCAGTCGTTTTCGTTTTCGGAGAAAGCGATCATTCGGAAAGTGCCGTGCTCTGTGGGAACATTGGCTTCCGCCTGAATTTTAATCATTGATAGTTCAATTAGTTTTTAACTTCCTGGCAAAGTATCTTCAATAACAGAAATATTGGTTTTTAAACGTACCAGATATCTGTTAAGAACTTCATCGTCGTCTCTGTCAAGATTCTGCCTTAGCTTTTGAATTTTTTTGTATGATTTTTCGAAGCTTTTAAGGGCTCTGCTTTTTCCGGCAGAATTGCTGGCATCAATAGCATATAAATAATTCTGCAGACTGTATTTCAAACTGGTAATCTCATCATTTAATCCGTTGTTTTTAAACTTGGGAAAAGTGGAGATCATATTTGAAATTTCAGAAGCATTGACATTCTGTTTGATATTGATATTAAAATTCTTCTTAGAGCTTCTGTCTGAATCAGACCCTTTAGCATCACTGTAAAAATTATTTGACAACGGAGAAAGATTAAGCTTCTCCGATGCGCAGGAAGATGTTAATATGATAAGTACTCCAAAGAAAAATAGTCGTTTCATTTTTGTTGCCCTTTTTGATAAAGGATTGGGTTAAGACTTTCATCGTTGTACATTTTCATTTGTTTGTACACTTTCATCTTAACGTTACCGTTCTCAATATCAGCAAGCAACTGATCTATAGAAGTTGATAGATCTTCTTTCTGAGTAAGCAGAACATCCAGCTTAGCCTGGCAGTTGTTTCTGTGTTCTTCAGAAGCAGAATCTCTGTTAGCTTCTAACGACATATGATAAACCTTTAATGCAAGAATTGATAGCCTGTCTACTGCCCAAGCGGGAGTTTCTGTATTTATTTTTGCTTCAGGTTTAGGAGTTATATTTTCAAACTTATTAAGAAACCAGCCATCAATATACTCTACCAAATCAGTTCTTTTTTGATTGGAAGCGTCTATTGTTCTCTTCAGTTGAAGAGCTTCAGCCGGATCAATATTTTCATCTCTAATTATATCTTCCAAATGCCATTGAACGGTATCAATCCAGTTCTTTGCATACAAAATCCGTTCCAAACTATCTTTTTCGAACGGGTTATTAATTAGAGTGTTAACGTCATCAGACACGTGATAGTCTTCAATAGCTTGATTGAAGACTTTCCATGCAGTCTCAGTAAATTTCATTAATTCTAAGGAATTTTAGTTGCTGGAAGAATTGTTATTATTGGAAGCCGATTTGTTTTCAGAACCTGGTTTGTCTTCTTCTTTTACTGCATCTTTAAATTCCTTGATTCCTGAACCAACTCCTCTCATTAATTCAGGGATTTTCTTTCCTCCGAAAAGTAATACCAAAAGTATTGCTACGATAAGGATGTGCTGCCAAGATAAGGCAAGTATTGTTAGTGTATTCATCTCTTAAAATTTTTACAAAGTTACACTTTTTTTAATATGAAATCCAACCTAATGGATCAACTGGTGTACTTCCGTTCCATACTTGGAAATCAAGCGTATAAGCACCATCAAAATCCTGAGCTATCGTACCTACCGGAGTTCCTGATGAAACCTGTTGCCCTTTGGAAACACTTACATTTCCTAAGTTGGAATAAATGGTAAAATAACTTCCGTGTTTGATGATAACGGTCTTGGTTCCGTCATTATTAGCCAGTACCGAAGATACTGATCCCGGGAACACCGATTTTGCACGTGCACCTGAAGGAACAGAAATTTTGATCCCGTTGTTTTCTTCAGTAATATTTTTGAAAACCGGGTGTGGCTGTCTTCCGAAACGGTGAGTGATTTGTCCGGCTCTGTCTGCAGGATAGCCTAATCTACCTCTGTTATCTGCAAAACTGCTTCCTGTAGCGGTGGAAACTCCGTAGCTTGTCATGGCTTTGCTCTCTGCTGCCTTTTTCTCTTCTTCTTTTCTTTTCGTAAGCGCTGCTTCTGCTGCTCTTGCGGCAGCTAATTTATCTGCAGCTTCTTTAGCTCTTGCATTGGCTTCGTCTGAAGCTTTTTTAGCGGCTACTCTTCTGGCTTCATCTCTTGCATTAGCTTCGGCTCTCGCGGCATCTTCATTACGCTTCCTTTCTTCTTCAGCTCTTTTTGCAGCAAGTTCTGCAGCTCTCTTGGCTTCTGCTTCTGCAAGTCTTCTTTCTCTTTCAAGGGCTTCTGCTCTTGCTTTCGCTTCCGCTTCAATTCTTGCTTTTTCTCTTTCAGCAGCCAGTTTTGCCAAACGTATTTTTTCTGCTTCTGCCTTTCTTCTGGCTTCTTCTTCTGCTTTTGCAATTCTGATCTCTTCTGCAATAATAGCTCTGATCTGTCCTTCCAATGCTTTAGACTGAACTTGTTTTTGCTTAAGTTCAGCAGTCAGCTTGGATTCGTTTTTCTTGAATTCAGCTACCAACTGTTCTTTTTGAGCTCTTTCAGCATTGATGGTTGCCAGGTCTTTCTGCTGGTTAATCAAAAGGGATTCTTTCGCTTTTACAGAATTTTGCTTTTGGGCAATGGTCTTTTTGATGAGATTGGCAGCATTTGTGATTTCAGCTGCTTTTTTATCCTGGTAGTCTGAGTATTGTTTCAGATACTGAACTCTTCGTATGGCTTCTCCTAAATTTTTAGCAGAAAGAATAAAAGTTACTTTGTTCTGTACTCCTTTGTTTTTATAAGCATTCACCAAAACTTCAGCATAGTTTTTTCTCAAAACTGCCAGTTCTTTATTCTGACGGTTGATTTCCAGCTGACGTAAGTAGATATCATCCTCAATGAATCTTTTTTCTTTCTGCGTATTATTGTAAACCTTTTCTCTTAATACCAATTTTTGATTGACATTGGAAAGGTAGGCTACGGAAAGTTTAGATTCACTTCTGGTTTTGGCTAAATCGGTATTTATTTGTGCAATTTGTTTTTTAAGTTCGGCATTCTGCTTCTGCAGTTGTTCTTTGGTCTGCTGTCCCTGGTGCAGTCCGAACATCAAAACACCTATTAAAAAGCTAAATTTTCTAATCATTTAATCTCAATTTTCTTATAACTGGATGGTACAGAATAAGGTGTTTCCATCCTCGAAAAGTCAAATTTCGTGTTTTCCAGTAAAATCTGACTAGATTTTGAGCCTTTTATAATTATTTTAACATTTTTCGGAAGGCGTATTCCTTCGTATTCATTCCAGTCACTATAAGAAACATCGAGTTCGTCTGATGACAGAATATCTTTTAAATTCACGGCTAACAAATCGTAATTGGTGTCATATTGGAGAGCCACTTTATACTCCCTGTTTTTTTCATCCGTTACGATTTTCTGGTTCGTATTGGAAACCATTTTAAAACCCTGAGCATTTTGAGTAAGGTCAAATTGTCTGTCGTTAATCTTTACGAAAGTTCTCCCCAGTAGGATCTTTTCCAATGATTTATAATCAATGAAATTAACGTTCAGCAGATTATTAAGATAGTCAAAATCGGAATCTATATAGGTTTTATTGATTTTATCCTGACCTTTTATTCCTTCCGGAGTGGCAATACCGCGGGCGGCATTGATGAACAAAGCTCTCAGGTTCATCCACACCTTTTTATCATTTTCAATATAGATGGTTGCGTCCAGTGTAGGAACATAGCTTCCTGTTTCTACTTTTACCTTGCTGTCTATTTTGATTTGTTCAAATTTGGGTGGGATCAATACATGTTCATAAAAAGTGAGTTTGTCTCTCACCGGTTCATTAACATCTTTTGGATTTCCATTATCTATATTTTTTGCACCATTAATGCTATCCCGTGTATGATCAGTATCACTTTGCGCAGTATTACGGGTCTTACAGGATGATAAGGCAAGAAGCAATAAAAGAAATGGGATCCAGTTTTTCATGTATTTATCTTTTAATTAAAAAATACGTTGCAATATTAACGCCAAACCACACAAAACATTTTGTGTGGCCTGATGATATGATGTTTAAATAAAAATATTTCCTATTCTTATTTAGATAAAAAATCTAAAACGGAATAATCACCTAAAGATATTTCTCTGGCAACCCCAAAATACTGTGCGGAATTACCGATCATAGAATTAGAAAGGTTCCCGTGATTAATTCTTGTGTTTTCCTGAATCAGAGAGTTTTCAATATTAGAATTCACAACAGTTGTGTTGTTTCCTAAAGAAACGCCAGGTCCTACTTTTGAATTGGAGATTTTTACATTTTCTCCAATAAAGCAAGGCTGAATAATCAAAGAATTTTCAATCACAGCGGAAGCAGGATAGTGAGTCATTGCTTCTCTTTCATATTCAAGGATTTTGCTGTTGGTCTCTACTGTAGCATTTTTGTTACCGCAATCCATCCAGTCGTTTACTTTTCCAAGGGTAAACTTGGCACCTTTAGCTCTGAGGTTTTCAAGAGCGGTTGTTAATTGGTATTCGCCGCCGTTTTTAATATCATTATCCATGATATAATTGATTTCTTCCATCAGCTTTTCGGCACTGTTGAAATAATAGATACCAATGATAGCAAGATCTGAAACGTAAGTCGTTGGTTTTTCAACAAAGTCGGTAATGAAACCGTAATTATCCAGTTTTACGACTCCGAACGCTGATGGATCTTCAACACTTTTCACCCAGATTACACCGTCAGAATTTTTGTCCAACTGGAAATCTGCACGGAAAAGAGTATCTGCAAAGGCGATAACGATATCTCCCTGCATAGATTGTTCCGCACATTTGATGGCGTGAGCAGTTCCAAGAGGATCGTTCTGATAATATATACTTCCTTTTGCTCCCAGCTTTTCAGCAATCTGAATAAGGGATCTTTCGATCTCAGGGCCAAAATCTCCGATGATAAAAGCTACCTCTTCAATGTTTTCTCCTGCAACTTTAGCAATATCTTCCACTAATCTCTGTACGATAGGTTTTCCTGCAATAGGAATAAGAGGTTTTGGAACTGTCAGTGTATGTGGACGTAATCTGGAACCACGTCCAGCCATAGGGACAATAATTTTCATAAATTATATGTATAAAAGATGTTTTTATTAGTTGTTTTTTGATATTTAGGTTAAAGATAATAATTAAAACCTTTAAGGGATTATGATTTATATCTTTTTAAATAATTGTTTAAATTAACAACAGGTTTGTTTACAAGCAAAATAAAGACCAAAGTTTAAGATCTTTTTATGATTTTGGATACTATTGCTTTTTCTTTGAATACTATCAAAGCCAGGAATAAAAGGAGGAATAGATTACCTACCATATAATTAGTTCTGAAATAATAGAAAGAGACCAATGAACAAACAATGGTGAATCCCAGATAAATCAATATTTTACCTATATTATAATGAATAGGATACTGCCTTTGTCCCCATACATAGGAAATGATCATCATAGACATAAAGGTAATCAGTGCTGCTATGGCACTTGCCCAATATCCATATTGAGGAATGAACAAGAAGTTGATAAGAATGGTGATACATGCTCCTATAACAGAAATATATAAGCCAACCCTTGTCTGATCTGATAGCTTATACCATATAGAAAGATTAAGGTAGATTCCCAGAAACAGAGCTCCAAGCATGATAAATGGAATGATTTCAATTCCCTCATAGTAGAGAGGGTTCCTTAAATATTTTTCAGAAATCCATTGAAGATTTACCATAAGTCCCATATAAATGATGCAGCTGCATACCACAAAAATATCCATCAATACGGCATAGGTCTTGTGAGAATCCTTGTTCTTGAAACTTGAAAAAAAGTAAGGTTCAATACCCAATTGATAGGCCTGTCTGAACACAGTAATAAAGGTAGCAATCTTGTAAACGGCTCCATATACTCCAATCTGATGACGGGCTTCTTCTTCAGGAAGGAGGTATTTTAAGAATTGTCGGTCTAATGTCTGATTTACAATACCAGCCAGTCCTGCAATCATTACCGGCCAGGAATAGTTCATGATTCTTTTCCACAGTCCGAAATCGAATTTGGATATACTGAAGCTGAAGAATTCTTTTCCTACAATCAAAAGGGTGATAATACTTTGGATGAGATTGGCAACGAAAACATATCCGACTCCGAAGTCAGGATTATATTTTAACCCAAGTACTTCCTCAGGATGTTTAGGAAGCCATCTGATGAAGAATAAAACCAGTAAAAAGTAAACCAGGGAGCCGGCTACCTTGGAAAGCATATATTTGAAGGGTTTTCCTTGTAACCTCAATATAGCAGATGGGATGGTGGAAAATGCATCCAATGAGAGAATAAATAAGAATATGATTAGAAAATTGACCTGATCAGGAGTTTCAAAAGCTTCAGCAAGCTGAAATCTGAATACATATCCCAGAATAAGGTAAATTAACCCCATACTGATGATACTCACTGAGCAGGTTGAAATCAATGTTTTTTTGTCAATGTTATCCTCTTGTGCAAATCGGAAGAAAGAAGTTTCCATCCCATGTGTAAGCAATACCGTAATTACACCTGCAATGGAATACCAGTCTACAAACGGTGACGAAGCAGCTGGTCCGAAAGCCTTTGTAACGATGGGTGCAATGATAAATGGAAAAATACGGACTAGTACGGAGCTAAGTCCATATACCGCTGTCTGTCCTAATAGTTTCTTATACAAAGTCGAATTTTTTTTTGCAAATGTAAAACTTTAAGCATTCGTTTTGCGATTTTGGGGTGAATTAAAACTTAAAATCTTAATTTTACAGCGAAATAAATTGAAATGAAAGTTCTTATAAAAAATGTAAATATCGTCAACGAAGGAAAAGTCTTTGAAAGCGATATCCTGATAGAAAATGATTTAATCTCTAAAATAGCTGCCGGCATTTCTGAAGACGCGGATCAGATTATTGATGGATCAGGTAAATATCTTCTTCCCGGGGTAATAGATGATCAGGTGCATTTCCGTGAGCCTGGACTTACTCATAAAGGCGATATTGAGAGCGAGTCAAGAGCAGCCATTGCCGGAGGGATCACCAGTTTTATTGATCAGCCGAATACTGTTCCAAACGCTGTTACCCAGGAGCTATTGGCAGACAAGTATGAGATTGCTTCCCAAAAAGCATATGCCAACTATGGTTTTATGATGGGAGGAACGAATGATAATCTTGAGGAAGTTTTGAAAACGAACCCTAGAAATGTTCCGGGAATCAAGTTATTTTTAGGATCATCTACAGGAAATATGCTGGTTGATAATCCTGAAACTCTGGAAAACATTTTCAGTAATACCAAAATGCTGATTGCTGTGCACTGTGAGGATGAGGCTACCATCAGAGCCAATACTCAGAAATATATGGATGAATATGGAGATGATATTCCTGTAAAATTCCACCACCTGATCAGAAGTGAAGAGGCATGTTATAAATCTTCATCCAAGGCGATAGAGCTTGCGAAAAAAACAGGGGCGAGACTTCATGTTTTCCACCTTTCAACAGCAAAGGAAATGGAACTTTTCCGAAATGATATTCCTCTAAAAGACAAAAAAATCACTGCTGAGGTATGTGTTCATCATCTTACATTTACCAACGATGATTACGAAACAAGAGGTGGTCTTATCAAATGGAACCCTGCTGTAAAAACTCAAAAAGATAAAGATGCCCTTTGGGAAGCATTACTGGATGACAGAATAGATGTGATTGCTACAGACCACGCTCCGCATACGGCAGAAGAGAAGAATAATGTTTATACAAAATGTCCTTCAGGGGCACCTTTGGTGCAGCATTCATTGATTGTAATGCTTGAAAACTATAAAAACGGTAAAATATCCCTTGAGAAAATTGTTGAAAAGATGGCTCATAATCCTGCTATTCTTTTTAAAGTTGAAAAAAGAGGTTTTGTAAGGGAAGGATATAAAGCAGATCTTGTTTTGGTAGATTTAAATCAGGATTGGACGGTTTCCAAAGACAATCTACTCTACAAGTGTGGCTGGAGCCCACTGGAAGGGATGAATTTTCACTCTAAGGTTACCCATACTTTTGTCAATGGTCATTTGGTGTATAACAATGGTACAATTGCAGAAGAGAAATTTGGAGAGAGATTACTTTTTGAACCTAGAGATTAATCAGAGATTATTATAATTCAATAGAAGCGGGCTTTAGCCCGCTTTCTTATTTTAAAATCTGCCACTGGCTTCAGCCAAAACTAAGCAGGAAGATTATTAAAGATTGGCGAATGATTAGCTGGACACTCTTTTAAGTTTCAAGATATTTTAAATTTATGTAGCTTCGCGCAAAAAATAATTAATACCTATGTACAAGCTCTTTTTATTGCTATTTCTATCAATTTCTTTGCAATTTAGTTCACAAATAAATACAGAATTACTTTCAAATTCGTCATGGACAAGTATAAAATCCAGCATGTTAGATGGAAGCAGGGATTTATTTCAAAAACCATCCAGTTTTTTACTATGGAAAATTAATGGGAATAACCTTTGTGAATATATTGATCCTTGGTATTCGGAGAGGAAAAGTTGTGTGAATGTTAAGATAGAAAAAAATGTAATAAGGATAGCTGATAAGCCAATTTATGAAATTGAAAAGTTGACATCCGATTCATTAATTGTTATAGAAAAACCAGAAGGTGTTACTTTTCCTGATAAAATAAGAAAGAGATGGTTTGTAAAAACATCTGAGGTTTTGAAAGATTTTACGGATAAAGCAACTGGCGATTCGATTATAATTACTTCCCGAAACGCAATGCCATCATTAAAAAGAGGAATAAATTTTGAACTTCTTGAAAGTTATTCTAAAAAGAAATATACTCTGAATTTTGAGACAGTAGGAGAAATCAGAATTTTTCCTAAAAAACAAAAAGTTGAAGTAACAGTGGACTCTAAAAAGCAGACTAAAGATAATCAGACAGCTATTGAATTTTTCAAAACAACGCTGGAAAAAGATTATAAAGTATGGGATCTGACAGGTTTTGAGAGCTTTGAAAAAATTATTATTCCGTACTACCTCAACGTTAAATTAGAAGATGGTGATGCCGGTAGTATTGCTTTTTTTGGCAAAGTTTCTTTTGAAAAAGATGAAAAAACTGTAGTGAGAATAAAAGATAAGTTTGTGTCTGTAGAAAATTTTAATAAGGGTTTAAAAGCCATTAACAGTCAAAAATTTGATAACGCAGTTTACTTCTTCAATAAGGCTCATGAAGACGATAATACAAATACAGAAGCATTGTACAACATTGCTTCAATTGCAACAGCACAAAACAAAACAGATGTTGCTTGCACAGCATTAAAAAGATTGAAGGATCTGGAGCAAACAGAAGGAACCAAATTATACAACGAAAAATGTTCAGGAAAATAATCAATAGGAGCGGGCTTTAGCCCGCTCACTTTATATTTAACCTTCCATTGGCTTTAGGAGCCAAAACTTATTTTAATTAAAGACTGCGAATGTTCAAATCCTAGCTCATTCACCTTTTTACTTTTTCGCCTTATTTCCCATATAAAATGTCAGTTTCCCACCATTCATAATCTCAGAATGTTTTAATGTAAAGTTTTTAATCTCTTTTCCATTCAAAAGAACTTTCTGAACGTACACATTTTCCGGACTTTGGTTGATCGCTTCAATTTCAAAAGTTTTTCCGTTTTCCAGATTCAGTACAGCATGACCAATCGCCGGGCTTCCGATAGAATAGTTCTCTGATCCAGGAGCTACAGGATAGAAACCTAATGAACTCAGAATATACCATGCACTCATTTGTCCGGCATCATCATTTCCGCCCAATCCGTCCGGTGTTGCTTTATACTGCATTTCCAGAATACGGCGGATCTGTGCCTGTGCTTTCCACGGCTGTCCTGCCCAGTTATAAAAATACGCAACATGGTGAGCCGGTTCATTTCCGTGAACATATCCACCAATAATTCCTTCACGGGTAATATCTTCAGTGTCTGCAAAGAATTCATCAGGTAAATGCATGGTAAACAGTTCATCCAGTTTGGATGCAAATTTTTTCTTTCCGCCCATCATCGTGATCAGTTCATCGGGATTTTGCGGAACAAAGAAACTGTAGTTCCATGAATTTCCTTCAATAAAGCCCTGCCCATGGGTACTTAATACATCAAAATCTTTCTTAAAACTTCCATCTGCCAGACGCGGACGCATAAACCCGATGGCTTTGTCAAAGTTATTTTTCCAGTTTTCGGACCGTTTAATAAACTGATTGTAAATATCTGTTTTGTTTAAATGCTTTGCCAGTTGAGCAATCGCCCAGTCATCATAGGCATATTCTAATGTATTGGAAACTGATGTTCCATTTTTTTCAGCCGGAATATATCCAAGATCAATATACTGTCCTATACCTTCGTAATCTCTTTTTTTTGCTGTTTCTATACATGCTTTCAAAGCTTCTTCAGGATCACCCGTATAATTTCCTTTAATAATAGCATCAGCTACAACGCTTACACTATGGTAGCCGCTCATACACCAGTTGTCGTTTGCATAATGTGACCAGATAGGCAGCATTTTCATTGAGAATTGATTGTAATGAGCCATCATAGATTTTACCATGTCACCATTCCGTTTAGGCTGAATGATATTAAAGAAAGGATGAAGCGTGCGGTAAGTATCCCAAAGAGAGAAGGTTGTATAATTGGTAAAGCCATCTGCTTTATGAACATTCTGATCCAGCCCTTTATATTCTCCATTGACGTCCATATAAGTGGTGGGATTGATAAAGGTGTGGTACATTGCTGTATAGAAGTTAGTCTTTTCCGTATCAGAACCTTTGATGACAATTTTATTTAATTCCTTGTTCCAGTTGTCCTGGGTTATAGCTTTAACCTGATCAAAAGTCATATTCCCGGTTTCTTTTTCCAGATTTTCCAGAGCATTGGTCTGGCTTACCGGAGAAATGGCTAATTTTACTTCAATCGCTTCATTTTCATTGGTATCAAAATCAAAATACATTTTCAGGTTCTTTCCTGCAATCTCCGGAAAGTTTTTGTTTTGGTCGAATTTTCTCCAGAATCCTTTGTAAACCTGTTTTTCATCATAGTTTTGCTGACCGTAAGATTTAAAAGGTTTTGAAAACTTCATGGCGAAATAAACCGTTCTGGTTCTTGCCCAGCCGTTGGTCTGCCGATAACCTGTGATGGTATTTCCGTTTTCTACACGAACGTATGTCCATACATTTTTTCCGTCATAATTGTAAATGCCAGCCATCAGATCCAGAATAATGTGAGTCTGGTCAGATTTTGGGAAAGTATAACGGTGAATTCCCACTCTTGGAGTTGCTGTCAGCTCTGCCAGAATATTGTGGTCATCCAGTTTTACTTTATAATATCCGGCTTCTGCTGTTTCATTTTGATGCGAAAATCTGCTTCTGTATCCGTTTTCAGGATTAGAAGCTGTTCCGGGATTCAACTGAAGTTTTCCCACGGTAGGCATTACCAGAAAATCTCCGAGATCAGAGTGTCCTGTACCGCTGAAATGGGTAGAACTGAATCCCACAATGGTTTTGTCTTCATAACGGTAGCCGGCGCAGTATTTATACACCTCACCATTATATTTTCCATTGAGTTCATAGGAAATGGTGTCTGTTTCAGGGCTTAGCTGTACGGCACCAAAAGGAACAGTGGCTCCCGGATACGTATGTCCCATCTTTTCAGTTCCGATCTGAGGATTGACATATTGTATTAATTTTTCAAATTTTTGGGCATGAAAGTTTGCACTTAAAAATGCTAGAGAAAGAAAAACAATAGACTTGCGATTTTTCATTAATGACAATTTTTCAAAGTTTAAAATTAATTAAAATCATCATTTTCTGTTGTGTTTTAAATTAGTTAAGGGCTATTTACTCTTTTTCTGAAAAACGGAAACCTATTCCGTGAAGGTTTTCTATTACTATGTTCTGTTCTTCAGCCAGTACCTTCCTCAGCCGGGAAATAAAAACATCGAGGCTTCGTCCCATAAAATAATCATCATCACCCCAGATGGCCTTTAGAATTTCCTGCCTTTTAACCACCAGATTTTTATGGCGGATAAAATATAAAAGAAGATCAGATTCTCTTTGGGTAAGGGTAATATTGTTTTCCGCACCTTTCAGGGTGTAATTTTTTGGATCAAAATCATATTTGCCCACTTTATATTGTAGAGGGGAAGTATCCGATTTCTTAGTGCGTTTCAGAAAAACTTCAATTTTCAACATCAGTTCTTCAATACTGAACGGTTTTACCAGATAATCATCAGCTCCAATTTTAAGCCCTTTAATTCTATCTTCTTTTAAAGCTTTTGCAGAGATAAAAATAATCGGAACCTCAGCATTTTTACTGCGGATTCGCTGTGCCACCTCAAATCCGTTCATGCCAGGCATCATAATATCCAGAAGGCAGATATCAAAATCCTGGCTGTTAAATGCTTCCAACGCAGATTCTCCATCAGAATAACAGCTGATATCATAATAACTTTCCAGACTGTCTTCCACCAGAAAAGCTATTGTTTTATCATCTTCGGCATATAAAATTTTAGATTTCTCCATACTTACACATGATTAATTTGAAAACGGAAAGAAGAGCGTTGTAGTAATTCCTTTGTCTTCATTATTCTCTACAGAAATTTTCCAATGATGCTGCTGAACTACTTTTTTTACATAAAATAATCCCAGTCCGAAACCATTTACTTCTTCACTTCTTTTGGTATGTACCCGATAAAATTTTTCAAAAATATGAGGAATATTTTTAGCAGGAATTCCCATTCCGTTGTCTTTAAACTTTAAATATAAGCCTTTTGAATCTTTATAAGCTGAAATTTTAATCACAGGCTTTGTTTCACAATACTTGATGGAATTATCCAGCAGGTTGTAAATGATATTCGTAAAGTGAAATTCATCTGCCATTATCGAAGTACTGTTTTCAATATCGATTTCGATGCTGAGATCTTTATTTTTGTGCTGTATATTATCTGCAATCTCTTGAATAAAAGGTTGTAACAGGATTTTTTGAGGTTTTAATGATAGTCCGGCTGCATCGTTCTTCGCAATATTCAATATTTTTTCAATGTGGCTATTGAGCTTGTGGCTTTGATTGATGATAATGGATGTATAGGTCTGCAGTTTGGAATTATCCTGTACCAGTTCCTGTTTATTAAGCGCTTCTGATGCTAACAGGATGGAGGATAAAGGTGTTTTAAACTCATGAGTCATATTATTAATAAAATCACGCTGCAGCTCCGAGAACTTCTTCTGCTGAATGATCGTATAAATAGAATATACATACACCAAAAGGATGATGATAAGGGCAAATGTAAGGAGATACCAGAATCTTAATGAACTGATCAGGTAAGTGGTTTTATCAGGAAATCGTATGGAAAAATAGTAGATCAGATTTTTATGCTTCGGAAAATTGATCACCTTGCTGCCGGGACTTTCCTGATGGGTCGTCATATACTTCCCATATACCATTTTATCGCTGTGGCAATTGTATAATGCATACACGTAATCTGTATTGATCTGGAAACGGGTAAACTCTGTTTTCAGATAATATTCAAGAACTACGGGGTGAAATTCATTGTTGATATTAACCACATAATAATCGTTGGCAATATTCTGTACGGGATTTTCAGTGTAGGATGTCTTTCCTCCGGAAAGTTTTTCTGCGACTTCCATTAAGGCAATATTGACTTTCTGGTTAAATTTTTTGTCTTCAAGATTATAAGCCTGTATCGTCCACATCAATTGTGCTATTAAAATTCCGATAATAGCGACGAATCCAAGCGTGATAATAATATTGAGTCTTTTTATTTTCATTTCCTGAAACAATATTATCCAAAAATATCTATTTATCTTTTACTATTAACAACTCATTAACAAATGTTAGACAGCGGTTAACAAGCCGTAATCATTGTCTGCTTTACATTTGTCATATAGAAGAACATAATCAGTTTCAAATATTAAAATATATACTCATGAAAAAATTAAAAATTACAGCTCTTTTAGCCGTGTTGGCGTTCTCTCCGTTTTATGCGAATGTATTGACTACAGATGGTCCATCTATCGTAAAAATGGTTGCTGATGCTATCAAATGGAAATCAGAATCTATCGATGTAGGAAATATTCCTCAGGGTAAACCAAAATTGATCAGATTTGAATTTACAAACACAAGTTCAAAACCAATCATTATTCAGAATGTAGCTCCTTCATGCGGATGTACAACTGCTGATTACACAAAAACTCCTATCCAGCCAGGAAAAAAAGGATTTGTGGAAGCCAGCTATAACGCAGCAACAGTAGGGCCATTTATGAAGACTGTAAACGTTACTACCAGCGACAGCAAAACGCCTAAAACACTTTCTTTCAAAGGAGTGGTAGCTTCTTAATATATTGTTTTAACAAATGAAAAAATAGCCGGGTAATTATTATCAGGCTATTTTCTTTTTAAATAGTTGATCTATATTTAAGAATAATATAAGGAACAATTATTTGTAGCATTATTTATCAACCCATTTTAAAGGATTGCATTTCAATATTTAGTATTTTTAAGAAAAAATATTTTATGAGTCTATATACACAACCTATGCTGCGCGAAGGTGCACTAAAAGATAAAGTAGCGATTGTTACAGGAGGCGGAAGCGGCCTTGGAAAAGCAATGACCAAATACTTTCTTGAACTGGGTGCCAAAGTAGTGATCACTTCCAGAAATCTGGAAAAATTACAGGGAACAGCCAAGGAACTGGAAGAGGAAACAGGAGGAAAAGTGCTTTGTGTAGCTTGTGATGTAAGAAACTGGGATGAGGTGGAAGCCATGAAAGAAGCAACTCTGAAAGAATTCGGAAAGATTGATATTTTATTGAATAATGCTGCGGGAAACTTCATTTCTCCCACAGAAAAACTGACTCACTCTGCTTTTGACTCCATTCTGGATATTGTTTTAAAAGGAACGAAAAACTGTACCCTTTCAGTAGGAAAACACTGGATAGATTCTAAAACTCCGGGAACAGTACTGAATATCGTAACCACTTACGCATGGACAGGTTCCGCTTATGTTGTACCGTCTGCCTGTGCAAAAGCAGGAGTGCTGGCGATGACCAGATCATTAGCGGTAGAATGGGCAAAATATGGAATCCGTTTCAATGCCATTGCACCAGGGCCTTTCCCTACAAAAGGAGCATGGGACAGACTTCTTCCAGGGGATCTTCAGGAAAAATTCGATATGAAGAAAAAAGTTCCGTTAAGAAGAGTGGGAGAACATCAGGAGCTTGCCAACCTTGCTGCTTATCTGGTTTCCGATTATTCAGCGTATATGAATGGGGAAGTGGTAACTATTGACGGTGGAGAATGGCTTCAGGGAGCCGGAGAATTCAATATGCTTGAGGCAATTCCTAAAGAAATGTGGGATGCTTTGGAAGCAATGATTAAAGCCAAAAAATCGAATTAAATTAAACTTATATTAAAAAAACTCCCGGATGTGTAACAAATCCGGGAGTTTTTTTTACCTATACACTAAATAATACTTTTCAAATGAATTTTAAACTTCCAACCCTTGTTTCGACGCTTGCAGTTGTCCTCTTTTCAGGATCTGCATATGCACAGCAGACTCCGAAATATGATTATGTAGAAGCATTTAAGCCGTTCTTTTATCCGCAGACAGGCACAGCTACCCGTTCTGCAAGCGGACAGCCGGGACATGCTTACTGGCAGAATTCAGCAGATTATCATTTGAACGTCAGCCTGAATGAAGATAAAAAAGAAATTACCGGTACAGCGCAGATTATCTATACCAACAACAGTCCTGATAAATTAGGCTTTCTCTGGCTGCAGCTGGATCAGAATCTGTTTGCAAAAGATTCAAGAGGAAATGGTGTAGTGCCGCTATCCGGGAGCAGAAACGGAGCTCATGGTGAAGAATTTAACGGTGGATATACCATTAAATCAGTCAAACTGGATGGTAAGAAAGATGTAAAATACACCATTACCGATACAAGAATGCAGATTGATCTTCCCAAAGAGCTGAAAGCCAATGGAGGTGTGGCAAAGATAGAAATAGAATATTCTTTTATTTCTCCTGAGTATGGTTCAGACAGAATGGGAGTTCAGGATACTAAAAACGGTAAAATATTTACCATCGCACAGTGGTATCCGAGAATGTGCGTATATGATGATGTGATGGGCTGGAATACACTTCCTTACCTTGGAGCTTCAGAGTTTTATTTAGAATATGGAAATATTACAGCCAATATTACTGTTCCTGCCAGTCATTATGTCGTAGCATCCGGAGAACTTCTGAATGAGAAAGAAGTGTACAGCAAAGAAGAAATCAACAGATGGAATGAGGCAAGAAACAGTGATAAAACGGTAATGATCCGTCCGGAATCTGAAATCGGTAAAAATAAAACTTCAGGAACAAAGACCTGGAAATTTAAAATTAATCAGACAAGAGATTTTGCATGGGCATCTTCTGCCGGATTTATTTTAGATGCTGCAAAAATCAATTTATCCAGTGGAAAGAAATCTTTAGCTATTTCTGCTTATCCAGTAGAAAGTGCCGGTGAAAAAGCATGGGGAAGATCTACAGAATATACGAAAGCGGCCATAGAGCATTATTCAAAAAAGTGGTATGAATACACCTATCCGGCTGCAACCAATGTAGCAGGAAATGAAGGTGGAATGGAATATCCGGGAATTGTTTTCTGTCATATGGATTCCAAAGGGGAAGATCTTTGGGGTGTTACAGACCACGAGTTCGGACACAACTGGTTCCCTATGATCGTAGGATCTAATGAAAGATTATTTGCATGGATGGATGAAGGATTTAATACTTTTATCAACGGACTTTCCACCGAAGCTTTTAATAAAGGAGAATATTACCGTAAACCGAATCTGGCAAGATCAGGAATGTATTTGCTGACTGACAGTCTGGAGCCTGTAATGGTAGGACCTGATAATATGAAAGAAAGAAGTATCGGAGCGTTGGCTTACTATAAACCGGGTACAGGTTTAGATGTTTTAAGAGAAGCAATTCTGGGACCTGAAAAGTTTGACAAAGCATTCAGAACCTATATAGATCGTTGGGCATTCAAACATCCGACGCCATGGGATTTCTTCCATACGATGGAAAACGTTTCCGGAGAAGAACTGAACTGGTTCTGGAGAGGATGGTTCTTTAATAAATGGAAAATTGATCAGGCTGTTAAAAACGTAAAATATGTCAACGGAGACTTTAAAAACGGCGTTCAGATTACGGTTGAAAATATTGGCCAGCTGCCAATGCCAACAATTGTACAGATCAAATTCAAAGACGGAACGGCACAGACTGTAAAAATTCCTGTTGAGGTCTGGAAGAGAAATACTGAATGGACATTCAAAGTAGATTCTAAAAAGGAAATAAACGAAGTAAAACTGGATCCGGATTCTGTTGTTCCGGATGTCAATCTGGAAAACAACAGTAAAACGCCGGCGTAGAAAGGTTGAATCTATTTAAATTGGCGACTACCTACAATTTTATGCCATTGTCATTCTGACGAAGTAAGAATCTCATGTAAAACCTGGATTCTTCATTTCACTGCGTACATTCAGAATGACAGAGTCATAATAATGGAGCAAAGATGGAATCAATACAATTGATTCTTTCTAAGCGTAAGCATATCCATGCAGCTTCGTCAGCAACTTTGTTGCTTTCTTAGCTTCCTTAAAAATAATAATAGTTAATATGATCTTTGCGTCTATAAAATAAATATTTGCTATATATATACAAAAGCCTGAGCTTACCACTGTAAGTTCAGGCTTTTTATTTTTTTAGGGTGTTTTTCCTGAACAAGTAGAGGTGTTCTCCTGAAATGTTTTGAAGGCCGGTTATCTAATTTTGTCCCACAATATTAATCAAAAACAAAAAACATGGAAACATTAAAATCAGTGCTTGAAGCAAGCCACGCCAAAAAAACAAAAAATGAGTTAATCGACCTTTTATCGGGAGTAGAAAAAGTACTGACTCCGGCAGTCTATGAAAAAGTATCAGGAATTGAAACCTCAGAACTGAGTTCATTGACGAATAAGGAATTATTAGCAATTGTAGACGAGTTCAAAAAGAATTATGATGAAAAGTGGGAAAAATCTTTTTCCGGTGCCTCTTCTGAGATCATGAAACTGATTGCCGGTAAAATGGCTGCTGATGAAGAGATCTTCAGAACTTCAGATGCTGCCAATGCAGATTTTGCAGCAGAATTGGGAAGCATCGACTTTGCAACAATTATTGGCGGACCTTTGGATGCTTGTGTAAAAGCGCAGTCCAATGCCTCAATTGCCACCGTTAATTTCATCAACGAAGTCGGTTTCGAACTTACAGATCCGGCCAATGCTGCCAGTCCTAAAAAACTGAGAATGGCAGAATTCAAATACAAAAAAAATATTCCGAACCCGGATTTTAAAGAAGATGAGCCGGTAAGTGCCACCAACCCTAAAACGATTCCGAACGATGTGGAAATTTCAGTGCCGTTTATTGCATTGCTGAATGTACCAAGCTTCAGAATTGAAACCTGTGAAGTAGACTTTAATGTGAAACTTAATTCTACATACACAAAAGACGTAAGTGATGAATTCGGGATCAATGCCGGAGTATCCGGTGGATGGGGACCTGTGAAATTCAAAGTGGATGTCTCCTATAAGAGAACTTCCAGTACAGGAATTAAAGTGGAAAAGGAATATTCTCTTGGGGTAAAAGTGCGTGCAACCAATGACGAAATGCCTGCAGGGCTTGAAAAAGTGCTTGGACTTCTTTCACAATAATTAGATTTTACGAAAGATGATAAAACTATCAGATTACCTGGATTATCTCAACAACGAGATAATTCAGGCTCGTAAAAAAGCAGACGAAAATGCGGTTCTTATTGCCAAAGAATATGCCCGCCATGAATACCTTAAGTATTTCAAGGTTCCGCGCTATGCTCTGCCAAGTGTAAAGATGGACATTCCGATTAAAATTACGGATATCGATTCAGATTCCAAATATAATTTCAAACTGAATCAGGATCAGTTTGTGACAGAAATAAATGAAAGAATCCGTCTGGTGAATAGAGAGAAGAAATTTAATATTCCCGAAATCAGCAAGAGACAGCTTCAGACTGAAGAATTCAAAACCCTGTTCAGTAAACTGGAAAAAAATGATCAGAAATTCGGGCAGCTCCCAGCCAATGAAGTGCTCAAACTGGATCTCAGAAATAAAATGCAGCTTTTAAATTCAGGGATCTTCAGACCGCAGGAAGGAACAGAAGAAGAAACCGATGAACTGAAAGAAATTTTTTCAAAAGTTCTGCTGAATAAATATACGCTGGTGAATGCAAAGTTGAACAGCATTTACATAGATCCCAATACAAGCGCAGTAGAAGATAAAGATAAACTATTCATCAATCTTCATGTGGAAATGGAGGAGGAAGGAATCAGGATTGTTTCCTACAAAGATAAAGACGGTAACGAAATAGAACAGATAACTTTTGAGTAATGCAGGAACTTATTCACTTTACGGTACAGAAAATCAAAGAACTGCTGGAACAGTTCAATGAAGTTCAGGCTTTATACCTGTCAAAATCATTTGACTTTGATGCACGGTTCGATGTATTTCTCAACGAGGTTCTGGAGTATTTCCGTACCAAAGGAAATACCAGCCATGAATCTGAAGTGCTGAAGATAATGAATATGATTTCTACCGTTAAAAGAGGCTTTAATCCTATTAAAATGGAGAAAATAATGACAGGAAGAAGAGAAATGCTCGCAGGATTCTCATTTAACGGAATGGAAAGTATTTATGATATCCTGATGGAAATATATGCCAGGGAGAATAAAAAACTTGAGGAGGCGGAAGAACTTATTTCAGGAATCATTGTCTCATTATATCAAAATGGTATTCTGGATGATGAAAAGCTGAAGGACATGAACTCCGTTCCGAAAATTGAACGTTTCTGGACTTCACTGGCTGAACAGAATACAGCGATATCCGGGATTAATAAGAAACTCAGACTGACCATTATTCCGGAGGATATTTTTCTTATTCTCGAAAAGATATTTCTGAAATTAATTTAAAAAAGATTATTATGGAAACCGGAAGATATATTGTTCTGCTGCAGAACCAGCAGAAAAATGCACTCAAAAAAATTGAGAAAGAGCTGGAAGTGAGTATCACCTCTTCAGAATTTCTATCGAAAGAAAACCGTTCTTATGAAATCATTGATAATGACAATGGAGTACTTTACAAAAACCTGGGGGTTCTGGTGGTGGAAAATATGGACGAAGACCAGTTGAAAAGTGCTGTGAAAGATGAATCCAATTCTATTGTATACTACGAAAAAGAAAGAGAATTTTTTCCTGCAGATGAATTGCAATTGATTAATGAGCTTAAAAAACAGTCTGCCGGGCTTGCAGAAAAAATCTCAGAACTTGAAAAATATATTACCAGCAAACCTTTACCTCAAAAATCATTTATTGAAATGGAATGGGGATTAAAAGCGATCGGACTGGAAAATGCCAGCTCCACAGGAAAAGGTATTGATGTATGCATTCTTGATACCGGACTTGAAATTTCCCATCCGGATTTTTCCGCCGAAGTGATTGAAGGGAAATCTTTTATAGATGGTGAGGACTGGAACAGAGATCCCAACGGACATGGTACCCACTGTGCAGGAGTGGCTGCAGGAAATACAAGAAGTGATAATGGAAGACGTTACGGAATAGCTAAGGATTGCAACCTGAAAATAGCAAAAGTGCTCGCAGACAATGGAAGAGGAACTACCAGCAGTGTCATTGATGCGATAGACTGGGCCATTTCTAAGAAATTCAGAATATTGTCTCTTTCACTAGCTTCTCCTGTGAAGTTTGATGATCAGCCGTCTGTTCTTTTTGAAACAATTGGAGAAAGAGCACTGGAAAACAACTGTCTTATTATCGCAGCAGCAGGAAATGACAGCAACAGGCCACAGATTCCACAGCCTGTTTCCATGCCAGCCAATTCAAAATCGATCATGGCTGTTGGAGCTATTGACGGACAAATGAAGATCGCCAGATTTTCAAACGCAGGTCTTAATCCATCTACAGGCGGAAGCATCAATGTCTGTGCTCCCGGAGTAGATATTATCAGTTCCTATCCTAAAAATGCGAAGAACAAAAATAACCTGTACTATACAATGAGTGGTACCAGTATGGCCGCACCGCATGTTTCAGGGCTTGCTGCGTTGTATATGGAACAGTTTCCCGATAAATCGGCAAAAGAGATCTGGGAACTGATTGAAAACAAAGCAAGACCTGTTGAAGGGATAAAATACAGAGATATTGGAAATGGTTTAATACAGGTATACCGATGATCACTTATCTCGCAGTTTTAAAGAAAGATATAAATTTTAAAAGGCTTGAAACTCTTCTCAAAACTAAAGGCATAAAACTGGCCTCTCACTATAAAACCTTGGGAATTGTAAAACTTGAAAGTCAGCTGCCGGTTTCGGAGTTCGAATTTCAGGAATATTTTATATCTGTAGAAGAAGAAAAAGATAATTTAACAATATAATCACATCAATAAAGCTTTTCTGTCGCAGAGAAGTTTTATTTTTGTCTCTTAATGATAAAATAACATATGAATTTCAGATTTTCAATGGTGTTTCTGATGTTTTTTGCATTGGGATTTTCACAGGACCTTACCGTAATGAGTTTTAATATCAGGCTGAATGTAGAGTCGGATAAAGACAATGCCTGGCCAAAAAGAAAGCAGGATGTTGCCGATTTACTGACGTATTATCATCCTGATTATTTCGGAGTACAGGAAGCGCTTCCCGAACAGATGAAAGATATTAAATCAGGATTAAAAAACTATGATTATATAGGAGTAGGAAGAGATGACGGCAAAGAGAAAGGAGAGTTTTCTGCCATCTTTTATGACACAAACAGACTTGAAGCAGTAAAATCAGGGACATTCTGGTTATCTGAAACTCCGGAAAAACCATCAAAAGGCTGGGATGCCGCACTGAACAGGATCTGTACTTACGCCATATTTAAAGATAAAAAATCGAAGAAAGAATTCCTGGCGATGAATCTTCATTTTGATCATGTAGGAAATGTGGCAAGAGTAAAATCTTCGGAACTGATTCTGAAAAAAATCAAAGAACTGAATCCAAAAAACCTTCCGGTGACATTGAGTGGAGACTTTAACCTGACAGATGATTCAGAACCTATTAAAATCCTTTCTCAGAATATGAAAGACAGTTTCTATCACTCGGAAACCAAGCATTATGGTCCTGTAGGAACTTTCACCGCTTTTGATGTCAATACAGTCCCGAAAGACAGAATCGATTATATTTTTACACAAGGCTTTAAGATCAGATCTCACAGACATATCAATGACAGAAGAGAAAATCTCTTGTATCCGTCAGACCATTTTCCGGTGATTGTGAATCTTTCTCTATAAAAATCAATTGGTTGGAAAATCAATTTCAAATCCAATTCCTCTCAGGGATTGGATTTTTATTTGGGGATCACTGATGAAATATTTACGAAGCCTGCTGATAAACACATCAAGACTTCTTCCGGTAAAATAATCATTGGTTTCCCAGAGATTATCAAGAATATTATCTCTGGTGATGATCGTCCGGTTGTGTTTCAGAAGGTACAGCAGTAATTCCTGTTCCCGTATGGTCAATCGGGTATTCCCGTCAGGATGTGACAACATAAGTTTGGTAGTATCCAGTGAAAACTCTCCTATCTTTATTTGGCTTTCCGTAACGGTGGGAAGTGTTCTTTTCAGAATATTTTTAATTCGTAAAACAAGTTCTTCAGGGTCGCAAGGCTTGGAAATATAATCGTCGGCACCTATTTTCAATCCGGTCAATCGGTCTATTTTTTGATTTTTAGCCGTTAAAAATAACAATGGGAAATTGCTTTTTTCCTTAATGATCATTTTCGCCAGAGAAAAGCCATCAATATTGGGCATCATCACATCCAGAATTCCTATCTGAAAGGGAAAATCAGCCTGAAACAATGGTACGATATCTTCCGGATTCTGAAACCAGCTGACTTCAAAATCTTCCAGTTCAAGATATTGTTTAAGAATCATTCCGAAATCCGGATCGTCTTCTGCCAGAAGGATTTTAGTTTTCATAAGGAATTGATATTTTAAAAGTACTGCCTGTATGAAGCTGGCTGGAAACCTCTGTTTTACCACCATAACTGGTAATAATTTTTTTCACGAAATAAAGTCCCAGTCCCAGTCCTTTGCTATTGTGAATATTGTTATTCTGTATTCTGTAGAATTTTTCAAAAATAGTATTCAGTTCTTTAGCCTCCATGCCCTGGCCGTTGTCAGCAACTTCAATTTCCAATTGTTGAGAATTGTCGCGGATATGTATTGTAATAGCCGATGCTCCATATTTCACACTGTTTTCACAAAGGTTTTTAATGACTGTTTCCATCAGGTTTTTATCAAAAGGAAGTTTTTGTGAAACGGTATTTTCGAGGTTAAAATCACAATTTGGGTAAGTAACGGAAAGATCCTGGATAAAAAAGTTCCAGTCCTCAGGTTGTATAGCAGTCATTTCATCCGGAATTTCATCCTTATGAAGTTGAAGCATAAGACTTTCGAGCCGGGAAATCTGTCTGTCTATAAGAGGCAGCGTATCAGGATTCCATTCCTTTTTTAATGCTTTGGAAGCTATTTTTAAAGTGGCAATAGGCGTTTTAAATTCATGTGAAATGTTATCCACAATGCTGTGGAGAACTTCCACCTGCTTCTGCTGCTGAATAAGATTTCTGATCGTGAAAATATAAAGCAGAAGAACTCCCGAAAGAAGAATAATGCAACATATAATCAATAAAGTAAGCTCCTTGAAAACAATACTTTTTATATTTCTGATCTCAAAATCGGTCTGGGTTTTAACAAGAAAAGTATTCTTTTTTTCAATATGCCCCTTATCCGAATCATTTCTTTTGGTACTGGAGGTTTCCCAGCTTCCGATACTCGCAATACGAGGCTGTTTGATCTTGTCTTTTGTCTCAAAAATAACAATAGGTTCGGTAATTACTTTTGAACTGTCCGGAAGATGTACAATAGAAAGATATCTTATTCTGGCCGAAATTTCGTAACCGTCTTTCTGGTAACGGCTGTCAATATAATGAATCAGTCTTTCTCTGGCAGATTTCCTGTTTTCTATGAAATAGCGGAGAAAATCTTTTTTGCTGATCTCCTTATTATGATACTGTATGATGATTTCCTGAAGAGAGTCATCATTCCTTTCTTTTACTTCCTGTATATCTTCAAGATCGTCTGTGTAATTGGTAAGCCCGTCATTCACGGATCTGTAGATGTCTCTCTCTTTTACCTGATAGGTTTTATACATAAAATAAACCTGAATTCCCAGTAAAAGCAGGAACAGAGCGGCAAAAACCGAAATCAGAATTTTACTTTTGGCTATCATTAAAACAAAGATAAAACTTTAGCCATGTTCCGGGAATGATTATTTTATTATTAACCTTCCGTTAACCATAGTTTTGAATCTTCAAAAACAGTTTCATTTCTTTATCTGAAGCTGGTAATTTTATGACAGAAAAGACATTAACCCATCATTAACCTTCTATTAACCGTATTTTTACCAGCCAATATAGAATTTTGTACCCATAGAACAGAACAATAGTTTTTGTTTGAACGGATAAAAAAATAACCATGTATAAAATTCTTTTTCTTCTGTGTTTTCCAGCTTTGATTCTTGCCCAGCAACAAAAAACTGAAGGTACAGTGATGAACACCGAAAATGAAAAACTTTCTTTCGTAAAGGTAGAAGTATATAACGCTCAGAATGCATTGATCAAAGAATTAAAAACGGATGAACACGGGAAGTTTGTACTCGAGGGTATAGAAAAACAGGATGTAAAGCTGATAGTTAAAAATCAGGGATATTCTTTATTTGAGAAAAAATTGGATTTAAAAGAGCCTGAACCTCTGAATATCGTTCTTAAAAAAGAATCTCAGGAAATAGAAGGAGTAGTCATGACGAAACGTAAGCCTTTGGTGAAAAGAAAGGTAGACCGTCTGGAATTTAATCTGGAAAACAGTAATATTTCTTCGCTCAATGCCTGGGAAATCCTGAAAAATACACCAGGTGTTACTATCAGCAACAGTGTATTGAGTGTAAAGGGAAGTACCGGAATTCTGGTGACGATTAATGATAAAAAAGTAATGCTGACAGGGGATGAGCTTAAAAACCTTCTGGAAAATACACAGGGAGATGAAGTGAAATCTGTGGAAGTGATTACCAATCCACCTGCAAAATATGAAGCCTCAGGAAGCGCAGTACTGAATATCGTTCTGAAAAAGAATAAAATTGAAGGTTACCGTGGCATTCTCTCATCCAAATATGTACAGACACAATATGCGAAAGGCGTTTTCGGTCTTTCCCAATATTATAAAAAAGATAAACTTTCCATTATGGGGAGCTATTATAAAGGGCTGGGAACGTACTACCGGGAAGGAACAGATTATGTAAACTATCCGGAAAGCCAAACCCGATGGGTAAGTACGATGAACAGGAAGGATAAAAACAATAACCAGAATACCCTGAATTTTAATGTGGAATATGAACTGGACAGCCTGACCAATCTTAGCCTCAACTACTCAGGGTATTTTTCTCCAAAATCCTTCGGAAACTATAATGTTCCTACGCTGATCTTTAACCAGCAGGATAGGGTAGAATCTGATTATACTACCATCAATGATCATCGCTCACGTTCCATCAATAACTCTGTAAGTTTTCAGATAGACAGGAAAATGAATAAGAAAAGCAGCCTTTCCTGGATTAATTATTTTACCGGAAATAATGCCGATAAATATCAGAATGTAATCACCTATCTGAATTTTGCAGGGCAACCTCCCAAAGAAGATAATTTCCTTACCCAGAATAAAGCAGATGTTCAGCTATATTCTACCCAATTCGATTACCAATGGAAAGGGGATAAACTGGAACTAGAATCGGGGATTAAGTATAGTTTTGTAAAAACCAGCAGTCAACTTGATTTCTCTGATAACGAGAACGGAACACTACAATACAGACCGGAAAAAAGCAGTATTTTTGATTATAAAGAACACAATTTTGCCTTGTATTCTTCATTAACCTACAATATCGGGAAGTGGAATTTCAAGGGAGGTCTTCGTGCGGAAATGACAGATCTTGAAGGTGTGGTTTCAAAACCTTATGAACTGAATAAAAGTAATTATTGGAAATTCTTTCCCACTTTTTATGCACAGTACACGACAGAAAATAAACAGGAATTTGGGTTCTCCTATGGGAAAAGAATCAGCAGACCGTCCTATTCATGGCTGAATCCTGCAAAATCTTACTACAATCTGTTTTCCTATTATCAGGGAGATCCCAAATTAAAAGCAACGATTACCCACAATCTCAATCTTACTTATTCATGGAAAGACTGGAATCTGGATTTGTACTATAGAAAAGAAATTTATCCGTCCATGGAAATTTCCTATCAGGAACCCAGTACGAATAGTCTGATCTATTATTTTACCAATATTGAGAAAGGAGAGGCTTTCGGATTAAGCTTTTATAAAAATTTCCAGGTGAAACCATGGTGGAATATCATCCTTTCTGAAAACCTTGAACACAATGAAAATTATTTCACAGGAGTTGATGGAATGCTGTATAAAAATAAAGTCTGGAACTGGGTTTCAAACATTTCAACAAGCTTTACGCTCGATAAAAACAGCGACTGGAAAATGGAAATGGGACACCGCTACTATTCTCCCGGCATACAGGGAACATTCAGGATATCTTCTCTATGGTTGGCTTATTTTGTAATGAACAGGAAATTCTTTAGTAAAAAACTGGAAGCCAGCCTTATTTTTAGCGATATTTTCAGATCTACAGAGCAGAAAGTCAGTACAAAATATGCAAATCAGGATAATTATTTTCTTGATTATACCGATACTCAGGGAGTAACATTTTCATTGAAATTCAACTTTGGAAATCAATCAGTTAAAAATGCCAAAACAATTAAAAAAACAGCCGAACAAGATAGATTGTAGAATATTTTAATATAAAAGTTAATCACGGTGAAATATTATTGTGAAAGAATGGTCGTCTGATGGTACATTTTCGCTATTTTTGATGCCTATCTTTAAAGAGATCGCTATGAAGAAAATTTTTTCCGGAATGTTGATCGCAGTTTCTTTACTGCAGCTGTCAGCTCAGGAATTGTATATGCCGAGGAATATCAAAAAAGCGTATGAAAGAGGTACACGTGATATCTCCGGAGCACCAGGGAAAAACTACTGGCAGAATAAAGGAGTGTATAATGTAGAGGTGAAAGTAGATGCTGCTACAAAAGTGGTTTCCGGAAAAGAAACCATTATTTATACCAACAACAGTCCTGATAACCTGAATGAGCTGGCTATACGATTTGTGAATAACCTTCACAAGCCACAGTCGCCAAGATCAGGATTTGTATCCAAAGATTTCCTTTCATCAGGGCTGAAAATTAAATCTTTTGCGGTAAACAATGTAAAATATGAGATCAACAGTGATGACTGGAGTACTGTTGAAAAAGTAAAATTAAAATCAGCCCTGAAATCCAAATCAAAAGCTGAGGTTAAAATAGAGTGGGAATATCCATTGTCGGTTCAGAGTGGAAGAGAAGGACAGATTGATCCTGAAACATTCTATGTGGCATATTCTTTTCCAAGGATTTCCGTGTTTGATGATTACAACGGATGGGATATGCTTCAACACTCAGACAGACAGGAGTTTTATAATGATTTCAATGATTACAGTTTTGCCATCACCGCACCGAAAAATTATGTAGTCTGGGCAACCGGTGATTTTCTGAATCCGGAAGCTGTGCTTCAGCCTCAATATTTAAAAAGATATAAAGCTTCCCTGAAAAGTGATAAGCTGATGCATATTGCCACAGAACAGGAAATGAAGTCCGGTAAAGTAACCAAACAGAATAAATGGAATGTCTGGAAATTTAAAGCCAGCCATATTACAGATTTCTGTTTTGCGATGAGTAACCATTATGTGTGGGATGCCGCCAGCGTTCAGTTAAAAACAAAAAGAGCCAGCGTTCAGGCAGGATATAAAAACGGAGCTAAAGATTTTGAACATTATGTAGACTGGATGCGTTACAACCTGGATTGGTTCTCGAAAAACTGGCCAGGCGTAGAATATCCTTATAACGTAATGACGGCTATCCAGGGATACGCAGATATGGAATATCCTATGATGATTAATGATACCAGTATTCCTGATGATCTTAATGATGCAAGGCTTACGGCAGATCATGAAATTGCCCATACCTACTTTCCTTTTTATATGGGAATCAATGAGACCAGATATGCATTTATGGATGAAGGCTGGGCAACCACGCTGGAATATCTTATAGGGATTGATGAAAACGGAGAAGCTGCTGCCAGGGAATTTTATAAAAACTTCCGCGTTAAAAAATGGATCAATGATCCTTCTGCAGAGCAGGATCAACCGATAATTACCATGAGTACGCAGGTAAGCGGTGCCGGATATGGAAACAACTCCTATGTAAAATCTTCATTGTCTTATCTGGCGCTGAAAGATTATCTGGGAGATGAACTCTTCAAAAAAGCATTACACCATTATATGGACAACTGGAACGGGAAACATCCTGTGCCATGGGATTATTTCAATTCTATGAATACGGGATCAGGAAAAAATCTGAACTGGTTCTTCCATAATTGGTTTTATACCAATAATTATATAGATTTAAAAGTAACAGGAGCATCCCAGATGAATGACATGCTTACCATCAACGTAGCGAATGTAGGAGGTTTTGCCATTCCGTTTGATGCCATCCTGTCTTATGATGATGGAACGACAGAAAAAATCCATTTTTCACCTTCAGTATGGGAAAAAGACCAGAAGCTGACTGACCTTGTCATTCCTATTAAGAAGAAGATAAAATCGGTACAGCTGGACGGAGATATCTTTATGGATTATACTCCGGATGACAACCGTAAAAACTTATAAAAGTAAAGCCTTCAGATTCTGGAGGCTTTCTTGTTTTAAAAATAGGCTGTCAATCGTAAACCTAGCGTGATATAATTGATTTTTTCTTTAGCAATCAGGTTGTTCAGTTCCTGATCCAGTTCAGCACTTTCCTTAATTTCATCGCTGAAGTAATAACGAATGGTTGAGTTGATCTGATTGTAATCCGTATAGAAAGTAAGACCTAATCCCGGATTAAACTTATAAGTCATAGAAGCACCTGTATTCCATCGGAAAGCTGGTTTTGGTTTATATCTGGCTATTTGGAGCTCATGGTTGGGAGCATCGATATCCTCTCCCTTTACAAATACTTTTCCAGTGGCAGTAGCGGCATATCCTCCGGTAATCTTTAAAGTAAGTTGCCATTTATCTGATAATTCATGGGAAAAATAAGGCCCAATACCTGCAGAAAGGAATCCCATGGATTGTGTTTTGATTTCATGATCACCAAAATCCTGCCCGTCATCCAATGTTATTCTTTGAGATTTAATAGGGAAGCTGCTGAAAGATACATCGGCACCCACACCCCATTTTTTTGAAAAGAAATAAGCGCCTTCCAGTCCGCCCTCAAAACCGATTTGTTTTTTATCATCAAGTTCAGATTCCCTCAGGAAGTTAGTGGTACCAAACGCAGTTCCCATTTTTAAAGAAAGAAAGGATGGATAGTCGTTACCCTGTATTCTGGATAAGATACTTAAATTATCACCCTTGTTTTTATAAATTTTGTCAATAAAAAAATACCCCAGTTCTGTTGATATAATTCCGATACCTGCGCCGGCAAGAATATCCGGAACCCAGTGTCTGTTGTTTAAATTTCGTCCAAGTCCTGTAAGAGTAGCAGAACCATATCCGGCAATACTGTAAGCCGGATTCACCAAACCATATTCTTTGTGTAGAAATGTGGCATTGGTAAAAGCCATTGCGGCATGTCCTGATGGGAAAGAGTTGTTTTTGGATCCATCGGGACGTTCCACTTTTGCTGTATATTTAATAGAGTTGACTAAAATCGCCATGATGGCTAAGCTGGTGCCGTAGGATAAAGTAGCCCGTCCTATATTATTACGCCCTTTTACACCTGCCAGTTTTAATCCATAGACTGCAGCAGCAGGAGCGTATTGCAGATAATCATCATATTTTACTTTGAAGTTGGGAAGGTATCGGTTTCTTACCTCGCGAATATTCTCTTTTTCTCCCCATGTTGCTGCGGCTGCCGTAAAAAGTAGAGCTGGAGCCACCGATATTTTTACCCATTCTTTTTGGAAAAAAGGAGTTTTCTCCTGAATTGTATACCCTGAATTGATAAGTGCCAGATCTTCCTTGAGATTTCGGGATGGGATAGTATCCTGTGCTTTAATACAGGATAATTGCAATAGTATTCCTGATGCTAATGCTATTTTTTTCATCGTAGTGGTGTTGAATTTAAATTGCGTAAAAATATTAAAAAAATCTATCCCAAAAATTGAGATAGACTATTTTAATATTTTTATAATATTTCTAAGCAATCCGGCTGATTATCTTAATCCTGCTCTTGGTCCCGATGCTGATACTACAGCCTGCATTCGTGTTTTTTGGTTGGCAGAGAACATAAACATAGATTTGTCATCTACATAATCCATATAATTCATAAACATCTGAGAACGGCTTACACCTCCACAAATTCTGTTTAGAGGGTAGGTGGGATTTCCATAATTAGGGCCGGGAGATGTAGGAGTATCATTAGAGTAATCTGTCTGGCAGCCTGTGTCTGATGATCCCCAAAGGTGTGGAAGGTTCAGGTAATGTCCTACTTCATGGGTTACTGTTCTTCCTAAATTAAACGGAGCTGAAGCACCTGTTTTTCCTATATACTGATAACCTATTACAAGGCCGTCATACCATTGTCCTGCATGTTCAGGATAATAAGCGTAGCCCAGCGTTCCAGGTTGATTGTTTTCGTCAAGAATTGAATTTACAACCCAGATATTCAGGTTTTTATTGACATCAGTAGCGTCAATTCCTCCGGTGCTGGCTTTTTTCATTTGTTCAAGATCAGATCTCCAGCCTGTTTTTGAACTCTGTTTACGGTTGGTTGCAACTAATTTGAAACGGATTTTTACATCACCTGCTGCGGCAGGCTGAAATGCCGAAGGAATTTTCGTAACATCAGAATTGGTGCCTCCGTAATCGGCATTAAGAACAGCAATTTGTTCTGCAATTCTTGTGTCAGAAACATTTTGAGTAGAAGTGTTATAGATGACATTAAAAACTACCGGGATCTCAACAGTTCCGTCTGCAAGAACTTTTCCCACTTTAAGGTTTTCTGCAAATTTTTCAGTACCGGATTCAATATCCGCTATTTTCTTTTGTAGCGCTGGGTTTTTCAAAAGCATTGCTTGTCTGATTTCTTCCGAAGGGCAGCTTCTTTTAAGAGCACTTGGAACAGAATTTTCCTGATCCGCAGGTGTTTCATTTTGAGTGGTTAAACTGTCGGTGTTACATGCCGACATAAAGCCCAGGACCAGGGCTCCCATTAAGAATTTTTTCATATCGTTATAATATAATTTGGTTGAGGGTGTGAAATTATATCATTTGTGATTAATATGCAAATCATTTATTGAAAAAGATAGTTAATTTTTAAATTATATAGTATTTGCTTGAATTAAATGTAAATAAAATGATGTTTAATTGAATTTTAGTTAAAATTAATTGTTTTGTTTATATTTAATAATCAATCGGATTTTATGCGTGAATAATTTCATGTTTTTATTGTTTTTTATAGGATATTTTATACAAACGGAATGTTGCTGAAAACGTAAATGAGATTTAATTTCAGGAGATAGATATAATAAAAAAATCTATCTCAATTTGAGATAGATCTTAAGTTTGTCAATATTTAAATTTTAATATACTCTCAATCCGGATCTTGCACCAGAAGAAGCTACTACAGACTGCATTCTTGTTTTTTGTCCTGCAGAGAACATAAACATTGCTGCATCATCTACATAATCCATGTAATTCATAAACATTACAGATCTCTGTACACCGCTGCAAGTATTATATAGCGGGTACGAAGGTTTTCCGTAATTTGCTGTAGTTTGTGTAGGAGTGTCACTTACCTGGTCATTTCCACAATTAGCATCTCCCCAGATGTGTCTTAAGTTTAAGTAGTGTCCTACTTCATGTGTTGCTGTTCTTCCCAGGTTGAAAGGTGAAGAAGCTCCTGTCTTTCCAAAATATGGAGCAGCAATTACAACACCGTCATTCCATAGACCTGCAGATTCAGGGAATGTTGCATACCCAAGAATGGTACGTCCCTGGCTGGTCATTTTACCTACAACCCATAAATTTAAATAATTGGTAGGATTAGTAGCATCAATTCCTCCTTTAGATGCTTTTTTCATATCATCATTGGTAGCCCATCCGGTTTTTGTGGTAGATTTTCTAACAGTATTTACCAGTCTGAATTTTACTTTTGTGTCACCGGAACTTACAGCCTGGAATTCAGTTGGAATTTTGCTGGCATCAGTGTTGGTACCGGAATAGTCAGCATTTAATACTGCAATTTGTTCAGCAATTCTTGCATCAGAAACGTTTTCAGCTGTAGTTCTGTATATAACATTCACTACAACCGGGATTTCTACAGTACCATCAGCTAAAACTTTTCCAAATTTTACATCGTTGGCGAACTTTTCTGTATTGGTTTCTAATGCTGCAAATCTTTGTTGGAGTTCAGGGCTTCTTTTCAATGCTTCCTGTCTGATTTCCTCAGACGCACAGCCCCTTTGAGCAAAACCTGCAGTTGCTACTGCTTCGTCAGTTGTGTTTTCATTTTGATTAGTAACGCTGTCAGTGTTACATGCAGACATTACAGTGAGCATAAAAGCTCCAAATAATAGTTTTTTCATATCAAAATCATTTAGGTTGAGGTTGTGAAATTATATTATTTGAAATTAATATGCAAATAATTTTTTAATTTATTTGATATATTGTCAATATTTGACTTGTTTGTTTGATTAAATCTTACTATTACTTGAAATGTATTGAATTTTAATCAATTTTAGAAAAACTACTGATTCGTTTTTAGTTTTTAACTATTTTATGTGTATACTTTTCGTTTAAATTTATTTTTAAAAGAATTTTTTTACTATAAAACTTAATTAGCGAAACCATTTTTAATGGCAAAAACCGCTAGCCCTACGCGGGTTTTAAGATCCAGTTTTTCACAAAGCTGATCGCGATAGCTTTCTACTGTTCTCGGACTGCAGCACATTCTGTCGGCAATTTCCTTATAACTGAGTTCGGTTACAGTGTATTTCAGAAACTCTTTTTCTCTGTCTGAAATTTTTATTGCCATTTCAGATTCAGTCTCTTTGTTCAGGTTGGAAAATATGATTTTGGAAGCCCAGTCCGGATAAAAGAAGCCATCACTATTAAGTCGGGTAAGTGCGGTTTCCAGATCTCTTGGATGGGTGTTTTTCAACAGATAACCTTTTGCTCCGCTTTTGATCATCTTGATTACACTGTTGTCATCTCCCTGCATACTGAGAGCCATAATTTTAATATCGGGATGGTTTTTTGTAAGCCAGACTGCCGTTTCAAAACCGTCCATAATAGGCATGCTGATATCTAAAAGAATAATATCAGGAATGGCATTGCCTTCTTCAAATTTTTGGATAAGGTCTTTCCCGTTCTCACTTACATAGATGACTTCAAATTCACTGAAGTTACCTATAATTCCTTCCAGGGCTTTTGCAATAAGTATATGGTCGTCAACAATTACGATAGATTTTTTCATGACTGCTTTTTTAAGATAATATTGATTTGGGTTCCTGCATTTTCCCGGCTTTCCATACGAAAACTAGCTCCTATGATTTCAGCTCTGTTTTTCATATTGGTAAGGCCTATTCCGTTGGATTTGATCTGTGAAGTATCGAACCCGATTCCATCATCACGAATATCAAGTTCCCAAAGGATGTCTTCAGACGTATTCAGGCTGATAAAAATATTTTTACAGCGGGAATGTTTTATACTGTTCTGAATAAACTCCTGGGTAATCCTCAGAAGGACATTTTTATGAACAAAGCCTAAGTCCAGTTGTTTAAAATTATGCTCAAAACTTACATGGCACTTTTTAAAGGAATTGGTATTGTCTACTTCTTCCTGTATCAAAGTTACAATTTCCTTCTGGTTGATATTGTCGTCTGTAAGTGTTTTTGACAAGCTTCTGAGATCCTGCAAAGATTGGTTGATGATTTGTGAAACCTGATCAATTCTTTCACTTGCTTCGGATACTTTATTTTCATAAAGCATCTGTTGTACATAGAGGCTTACCAGGGTAAGTTTCTGACCAATATTGTCATGCAGTTCTCTTCCGATCTGCTGCATGGTGGCCTGCTGAATTTCCAGTTGGGTAGAAAGGAGCTCTCTCTGATGAAGTTCATTTTTTCTTTCAATTTCATTCAGATGTTCCTTCTTGCGTTGTTTGTAACTTCTGATGTAGATCAAAACTGCCGTTACAAACATTACAAAAAGTATATTAAATAGAATGATAACTATTAAGAGCTCTGTTTTCCCCATATAAATGAACTTGCAAATAAGATATACATCACTGAAACTGATACCAGAAAATAACTAAAATATATATCCCAAATTTCCTTGTATTTTACCAGAAGTGATAAAAATGACATAAAAGGTAATGTTCCTATATATGATAGGGTAATCCCAAGATTAATATAAAACATTTTGTTTTTATTGAAATTGAGAATTTCCTGTGAAGTAATTTGTTTATAGTACTCCATTATTACCAAAAGCATCAAAATAAGGCACCCAAACGTATAGTTGAAAGCAAATACAATTTTACTTTTGGAAAAATATAATTCGTTGGGAATAAATGAAAGCAGATATAAAATGGAAAATATCCAAAACAATTTGGGTTTTCCTAAAGATTTTGCAGCATATAACCAGTAAAAAAATACGAACTGGATTGGCATTAAAAGGTAGTTATAATACTGGGCTTTGGTAAAATGAACAAAACTTCCCCACTTGCCATAAGCTTCCCCAAGAAAAATAAATACCAGATAAAACACAAAAAAATTCCAATATTGTTCTTTTAAACGGTTATAATGAAAGAGTGCTATGACTGCGGCAAGTCCTTCAGCCCAAAGCAGACTTTGTTGTGCAAATTCCTGGAATTCTGTCATACAGTTTTGATATAATATACTACAATTAAAAAGACTCTCCTAAAGGAGCTTTTGGTGGAACAAGTATTCCGTTATTTTCTCCAAGACCGGTGTCATCATCTTCTTCCGTACCTTTGTTTGCTAATACTAAAGATTTTCCTTCAGCACTCTGAAAAGGATTGAAATCATAATCAATAAGCTCTCCGGTTTCATTGGCTTTTTTTAATGTTGGGACCATCACCAGCGTGTGTCTTCCTGCATATTCTGTCGGAACAGGATGTGAATCCATGATAGACCAGTTTTCCTGTTTCGGATAAGTAGCATAATAAAATCTGATCCCTAAGTCTTCTGAAGATGCAGCTGGGTTCACTTTGGCAGCTTCTTCTTCGATCTTTGCAATAAAACTTTTTAGTTTAGGAAGATCAAACCAGATGGAATGAGCATCTTGTATTCCTAAGGCGGTATTAATAGCAGTGAGATGATTTTGACGGTAATTGTCAATCAGAGCCTGGATAAGACTGTTTGACATAATTCCAGGTTCCAGTGGATTGTTTGATTCTGTATTCATAGCTTAGTGGTTTGCGGATAAAACTTAATTAATATGCAAATTTCGGAAAAATAATGGTAGAAAATGTATCTGTTAATAGGGAATTACACTGTTATTTTTACCGTGATTTTACGGATTGTATATTTTATAAAGAATAAGTTGGAATTTGGAGAAAATCTTTCAATCTGAATTCTTTGAAAGGCATACGGGGGGCAAAACACAAAAGGTCGCCTTTCACAAGCGACCTTTTATATTGTTTTTTAAATTTTTTACAGAACTCTTAATCCTGCGCGAGGGCCGGATGCTGAAATGGTAGCCTGCATTCTGCTGTTTTGTTGTTGTGTAAACATAAATAATGTTGTTTCGTCAGAATAATCCATGTAATTCATAAACATTACAGAGCGTGAAACTCCACCGCAGGTTTCGTATCTCGGATAAGTTGGCACACCGGAGTGTTTTGTAATCTGTTGAGGTGTATCATCTACGAAATCGTTACCACAGTTGGCGTCTCCCCAGATATGTCTTAGATTTAAGTAATGTCCAACCTCGTGTACTGTTACTCTTCCCTGATTATGAGTGGCATCAGGACCACCTTCACCCACATAATCGTCCATCATAACAACACCGTCGTTCCAAAGTCCTGCATCTTCCGGGAAAGTAGCATATCCTAAGACATATCCGGACTGATACGGCATATAATCAACTACCCAGATATTCAGATACTGGTTAGGATCCGTAGAGTCCATTCCTCCTGTAGATGCTTTTTTCATTTTATCATCCGGTGCCCATCTGGAAGTCTTTGTCGACTTTCTGTTAATGCCCGCCAATCTGAATTTAATTTTGGTATCTCCTGCATTTACCGGTTGAAATTCTGCGGGAATCTTGGAAATATCAGAATGTGTAGATGCGAAGGCTTTATTAAGTACATCTATTTGGGAATTTATCCTGGCATCTGATACGTTATTTGATGCTTTTGTGTAAAGGACATTGAAGATGACCGGTATTTCTACGCTTCCGTCAGGCAAAACTTTACCCATTTTTTTCTGCTCGATATAGTTTGCGGTCTGGCTTTCTATCTGAAGCATTCGCTGCATAGCTGCAGGATCTTCAGCAAGGTGTTTTTTTCTGAGAATATCAGAGCCGCAGAAGGCCTCTTTGCCGGCTGTGATATTGGTTTCTTCCACGTTTGTGTTCTCTGGAGTAATGTTTTCTGTTTCATTATTATTACATGAAACCAGGAGTGTGATTAAGACTCCGAAAATTGTTTTTTTCATAAAATCTCGTTTTTAGTAAAACGAATATAGGTGAAATTTTAATATGATATATTTAATTAATCAGTTATTATTTTATGTTAAATTTAATTTATTTTTATTTTGTATGAAATATTTACATTATTAATATTATTTTTTAATAAATATGCTACAGATTAGATTTTTTAATAGGAATATTTTTTTCTAAAAATTTGAAATTAAATGTAAATTATTATTTATTGAAAATAAATTGCTTAAAAAGATGTTGGTATAAAAAATAAGTGCTGCAGATTATTCTACAGCACTTACTTACAAAAATAATGTATATGAAAAAAACTATTTTATTATTCAGTAGGTCGGAAAACCAAACCTGTTTCTACAAAGTAATCCAGCGTAATTCTATCTCCGTCGTTTACATTTCCTGCAAGAATCTCTTTAGAAAGTTTGTTTAAAACTTCCTGCTGAATTACTCTCTTCAGTGGTCTTGCTCCGAAGGCAGGATCATATCCTTTGTCCATCAGATAATCTACTGCGTCCTGAGTGAAAGTCATAATAATGTTTCGTTTAGATAACATTTCATTAAACCCTCTCAGCTGATACTGAACAATTTTTCCGATTTCTTTTTTTCTTAAAGGCTGGAAGAGTACAATTTCATCAATTCTGTTCAGGAATTCCGGACGCAGCGTTTGTTTCAGCAGATCGAATACTTCGTCTTTTGTTTTGTCTACAATTTCATCCTGATTTTCCTCCGTAAGATTCTCAAAATTCTCCTGAATCAGATGTGATCCTAAATTGGAAGTCATAATGATGATGGAATTCTTGAAATTCACTACACGGCCTTTATTATCCGTCAGACGTCCGTCATCCAAAACCTGAAGTAATGTATTGAAGACATCAGGATGTGCTTTTTCAATCTCGTCTAAAAGCACTACGGAGTAAGGTCTTCTTCTAACTGCTTCAGTCAATTGTCCGCCTTCATCATAACCTACGTATCCTGGAGGCGCTCCTACTAATCTGGAAACACTGTGACGTTCCTGATATTCACTCATATCAATTCTGGTCATATTGTTCTCATCATCGAATAAAAATTCCGCCAGTGCTTTTGCCAGCTCGGTTTTACCTACTCCGGTAGTTCCCAGGAATAAAAAGGATCCGATAGGCTTTTTATCATCACTCAATCCGGCTCTGTTTCTTCTGATCGCATCTGCAACTGCCTGAATCGCTTCATCCTGTCCCACAACTCTGTGGTGCAGTTCAGCTTCAAGATTCAGTAACTTGTCTCTTTCTGATTGCAGCAATTTGGTGACAGGAATACCTGTCCATTTAGCAATCACTTCAGAGATGTTTTCAGCAGTCACTTCTTCTTTGATCAGTTCATTCTGATGATTCTGCATTTCGAGTTCAACCTTGGCAAGCTCTTCTTCCTTTTCACGAAGTTTTCCGTATTGGATCTCCGCTACTTTTGCATAATCTCCTGCTCTTGAAGCTCTTTCAGCTTCAAGTTTCAGAGACTCAATATCTTTTTTGATCTGAGTAAGATCTTCACTTTTCTGTTTTTCTTTCAGCCATTTGGCATTGATCTCATTTCTCTGTTCGGATATTTTGGCAATATCTTCCTTAAGGTGATCAATCTTGGTCTGGTTGCCTTCTCTTGAAATAGCCGCAAGCTCAATTTCCATCTGCATGAGTTTTCTGTCCAGAACGTCCAGTTCTTCCGGTTTGGAATTGATTTCCATTCTCAGCTTTGCAGAAGCCTCGTCAATAAGGTCAATGGCTTTATCCGGTAAAAAACGGTCTGAAATATATCTTTGAGACATTTCCACAGCGGCAATAATTGCCTCATCTTTGATTCTTACTTTGTGGTGAGCTTCGTATTTATCTTTAATACCACGAAGGATAGAAATTGCAGATTCAGTATCCGGTTCTTCCACCATTACCTTCTGGAAACGTCTTTCCAACGCTTTATCTTTTTCAAAATACTTTTGGTATTCGTTCAATGTAGTGGCACCAATGGCTCTTAATTCTCCCCTTGCTAAAGCAGGTTTCAGAATGTTGGCTGCATCCATTGCTCCTTCACCACCTCCGGCTCCTACCAAAGTGTGGATCTCATCGATGAAAAGAATAATCTGTCCATCAGACTTGATTACCTCATTCACCACAGATTTCAGTCGCTCTTCAAATTCACCTTTGTATTTGGCTCCGGCGATCAAAGCTCCCATGTCTAATGAATAGAGAGTTTTATCCATCAGGTTTTCAGGGACGTCGCCACTGATAATTCTGTGGGCAATTCCTTCAGCAATTGCGGTTTTACCTACTCCCGGTTCCCCGATAAGGATAGGGTTGTTTTTGGTTCTTCTGGAAAGAATTTGCAAAACCCTTCTGATTTCTTCATCACGTCCGATGACAGGGTCCAGCTTACCCTCTGCTGCTAATTCATTAAAGTTTTTAGCATATTTATTTAAAGACTGATACGTTTCTTCTGAACTTGCAGAAGTAGCTTTACTTCCTTTTCTTAATTCTTTAATTGCGCCTTCCAGCAGATTTTTGGTTACACCCATATCTTTCAGCATTTTGGAAACTTCAGAAGAGGTGTCCAAAAGAGATAACCATAAGTGTTCAATCGTTACATATTCGTCACCCATCTTCTTAGCGATATTTGGTGCGTCCAGCAATACTTTGTTGGCAGATTGTGAAAGATAAATATTTCCTCCCTGAACTTTAGGAAGCTTTTCTAAATTTTCACGGTTGCGCTCTCTTACTAATGCTGCATCTGCTTCAGATTTTTTTAATAAGAAAGGCGAAATATTTTCATCTACCTGAAAAATTCCTTCAAGAAGATGTTGAGGTTCAATGCTTTGGTTGCCAAACTCCATCGCAACCTGTTGTGCTGCCTGGATGGCTTCCTGTGATTTTACAGTATATTGGTTTAAGTTCATATTTTATATATTTTTGGTAATGATTCGTTTAAAGTTTAGTTTTTAAAAAACATCAAGAAACCAAATTCTAAGGCTCAGTTTCTTAATGCCATCAATTATTTAATCATTTATTCGATGACTGTATCGCAAAAACTGTTCAATTATTAAATTTACAAAAAAAATGGACAAATTTTCCGGATATTGTATTTTTAACGGAAATTTAACTTGACAAAATTTCCGGTTTCGTCATTATCTCTTTACAATTGATGAACAAATCGTCATAGCAGATAAATAACTCAACGATTAAACTGAAGATGAAGACTTTTTTCTTTTTATGATCAAAAAAACGACAGTTTAAATCAGAATAATTACTTTTGCATTTTACCAGATGGAACTCAAAGAAAAACAGAGAAAAATACTCAACGTAGCAGTAGAACTTTTCAAAGAGAAAGGGTATATGGGAAGCTCAGTAAGAGACCTGGCTACAAAACTTAATATCAAAGCAGCATCATTGTATGCACATATCCGTTCAAAGGAAGAAATTCTGGAATGGATTTGCTTTGGCATTGCTCAGGAGTTTTTCGATGAGCTTCAGGAAGTAAAAAATACAGATATTGCTCCCAAGGAAAAGCTGAACCTGTTATTGGATAAGCACCTTTCGGTTGTTCTTAAAAACCGCGATGTTACCCATATCTATTCCAATGAATGGAAACACCTTGAAGAAAGACTTTCTGAATTTGTAGAATTAAGAAAAAACTATCAGCAAGAGGTTGAAGAACTGATTTCCGAGATCTATAAAGCTGAAAGCTGGGAGTTAAAATCTCCGTCATTTACCACCAGATTTATCCTTCATACTTTAAATAATTCCTATTTCTGGTTCAAAAGAAGCAGTGATTCTACGGATGAAATTACCGAAGAAATCAGAGAGAAAATTCTTTTCGGCCTGCTTGGAAACCAGAAAAAATAAGCACATCGGTTGTCGTTGACTACGTCAAATCTTCGATTTCTGACGAAGGAAGAATCTCGTGACAGACTGTTAGATTTTTAAAAGATTCTTCTCTACACTTCGTTCCGCTCAGAATGACATTGGACATAATTTAACCGTCTTTCTTATTTAGAATCATTCGAAATATGACAAAAGTCATAAAAATTTTGTCAGCTTCCGAAATCTTTTTAAATTTACACCTAACAAATGTTAGTTAGTTTTATGGATTTTTCAGTTGAATATCTGGAGCTGGGTCAGTTGAGACAGCTTCAATCCGACCGGTTGATCAGCCTGATCAGCTATTTGGAAGAGAAGTCGGAATTTTATAAAAAGAAATTTGATGAACTTCAAATATCCCCTCAGGATATAAGGTCGATTGAGGATATCACGAAACTTCCTATTACTTACAAGCAGGATTTAAGAGATAACTATCCGTTCGGATTATTTACGGTTCCTAAAAATGAGCTTCAGCGTATCCACTGCTCAAGCGGAACGACAGGAAAGCCGACTGTGGTAGGATATACAAAAGAAGATGTAGACCTTTTCAGTGAAGTGGTGGCAAGATCACTGAATGCTGCTGGTGCTAAACCGGGAATGCAGTTACATAATGCTTATGGTTATGGGATTTTTACAGGAGGATTAGGTCTTCATTACGGAGCCGAAATGCTGGGAATGAGTGTTCTTCCCATTTCAGGGGGAATGACGGCAAGACAGGTAGATCTTATTGTAGATTTTAAACCGGAAGTGATCTGCTGTTCTCCTTCATATGCTTTAACGATTGCTGATGAATTTGCAAAAAGAGGAATATCAGCAGATGAAATCAGTCTTAAATATGCCGTATTAGGTTCAGAGCCATGGACGGAGATTATAAGAGGCCACATTGAAGAAAGATTAGGCGTTCATGCAACCAATATCTATGGATTAAGCGAAATTATCGGTCCCGGAGTTTCCATGGAGGATTTCGAAGAGAAGGGAGGAGCTTATATCTGGGAGGATCATTTTTATCCCGAGATTTTAGATCCTATTACGAAACAGCCGGTTCCTTTTGGAGAAGAAGGGGTTTTAGTGATTACTACTTTAACAAAAAAAGCAATGCCGCTTTTACGTTACTGGACGAATGACATTACAAGCCTTTACTACGATGAAAATGCCAAAAGAACAATGGTGAAAATGAAACCCATTGTAGGAAGAGCAGATGATATGCTGATCGTACGAGGAGTAAACGTATACCCAAGCCAGATTGAAGATGCTTTTTCTTATGTAAAAGGAGTGGTTCCCAATTACTATTTAACACCTGTAGAGAAAGAACACATGTGTATTGCTTTGGATATTGATGTTGAAATAGATGACGAATTGGTAAAATCTCAGAAAATGGAAGCCAATACCGATGATTATTTTAATTTTGTCGGCAACTTTGGGAAAAACATAGAAAACGAAATAAAAAAGAGAGTAGGAATCACTACGAAAGTAAAAGTTCATGCTCAGGACAGCTTGCCAAAGTGCGAAGGTGGAAAAATTAATAGAATACTTAAAAAATAATGAATTCATTTTATAAACTTAAAACAGTTAAAGTTCAGAAAGATACTTCCGAAGCAGTGAATGTGGCGGTAGAAATTCCTGAAGAACTGAAAGACAAGTTCAGGTTTAAACAGGGACAGTATCTGAATTTCCGGATGATAATCAACGGAAATGAAGAAAGACGTTCTTACTCTATTTGTAATGCTCCAAGTGAAAAAGGCAATACACTGGAGGTACTGGTGAAATTATTGGAGGGTGGAAAGGTATCTGGCTATTTCAATGAGCATCTTCATATGGATGAAGTGCTGGAAGTAATGCCTCCGATGGGTGGTTTTAATACCTCTTATCACCCAAGCAATGTAAAAACTTATGTCGGACTGGCTGCAGGTAGCGGAATTACACCTGTATTATCCAATATTAAAGAAAGTCTTTATCAGGAACCTAACAGTAATGCTTATCTGTTCTACAGCAACAGAAGCATGAATCATGTTTTAAGAAAAGCAGAGATCGATAAGCTGGTTGAGCACTTCAATGGCAGGCTTAAAGTGGTTTATTTAGTAAGCCGTGAGAAACATGAAGATCCGGTTTTTGAAGGAAGGATTTCATCAGAAAAATTAGAACAGCTGTTTGAAAGATATACAGATATTGATGTAAAAGAAGCTACTTATTTTATTTGCGGTCCGTCAGAGATGATTAAAGGGATTGCAGATTATCTGAAAAAAGATAAAAAAGTACCTGCTATTCAGGTATTATTTGAATATTTCACTGCTCCGGATGAAGAAAATACGGAGGAAATGAGTGATGAATTCAAGGCCATTGCCAATATTGAAAGTATGGTAACGGTAATTATTGATGATGATGAATATTCGTTCCATCTTAATTCTAAAAAAGAGAGTATCTTAGATAAAGCATTGAAAGACAATCTTCCTGTACCTTTTGCATGTAAAGGAGGTGTTTGTTGTACGTGTAAAGCACAGGTTTTGGAAGGAGAAGTTTTCATGGAGAAAAACTATGCGCTTACCGAAGAAGAAGTAGCCAGAGGCTATGTTCTTACCTGCCAATGTCACCCTACAACCAATGTGGTGATGCTTAATTATGATGTTTAAAAATTAATGTAACAATATAACAATGTACCAATATAACAATCATTGGTACATTGCTAGACTAATACATTGTTAAATTGAAAAAATTATGGACTTAGAAAAATTTGTTCAATACGTTCACGAAGAAAATAAAGTAGAACCAAAAGATGTAATGCCTGATGATTACAGGAAATTATTGGTTCGTCAGATTTCACAGCACGCCCATTCCGAAATTGTAGGAATGCTGCCGGAAGCCAACTGGATTTCCAGAGCACCATCATTGAGAAGAAAAATGGCTCTTTTAGCGAAAGTTCAGGATGAGGCTGGTCACGGCTTATATCTTTATTCTGCCACTGAAACATTAGGAGACGGAAGCATCCGAGCAGACCGAGATGCTACCTATGATGATATGCTGGAAGGAAAAGCAAAATATTCAAGTATTTTCAATTATCCTACCCTAAGTTGGGCAGATATCGGTGCCATCGGTTGGTTAGTAGATGGTGCGGCTATTATGAACCAGGTAATGCTGATGGGGAATTCTTACGGTCCTTATTCAAGAGCGATGGTGAAAATCTGTAAGGAAGAATCTTTCCACCAAAGACAAGGATATGAAATTCTTATGGCATTGTGCCGTGGAACAAAACAACAGAAAGAAATGGCTCAGGCTTCGTTAAACCGTTTCTGGTGGCCGGCTCTGATGATGTTCGGACCTAATGATGACAGCTCACCCAACTCTAAAATCTCTATGAACTACAGAGTAAAAAGAGAAAGTAACGACAGTCTTCGTCAGAGATTTATCGATGTTACCGTTTCTCAGGCTGAGTTCCTTGGATTAACTATTCCGGATAAAGACCTGAAATGGAATGAGGAGAGACAGCATTACGATTTCGGAGAACTTCCCTGGGATGAATTCATGGAAATCTTAAAAGGAAACGGACCTTGCAACAAAAAGCGTATCGAAACAAAGAGAAAAGCGCAAAGAGAGAATGCTTGGGTAAAAGAAGCTGCGGCGGCTTTTGCAGAAAAACAACAAAAAGAAGTAATATAATAATGTAACAATATACCAATGTAGAAATGTAACAATCATTGTCATGCTGAGCTTGTCGAAGCATTTCATTGTTAAACTGGTACATTGATACATTGTTAAATTAATTTGATTATGGCAAATTTAGATATGTGGGAAGTGTTTATTCAGACTAAACCGGGATTATCTCACAAACACGTTGGAATTGTACAGGCACCAACAGCAGAAATGGCTTTGCAGAACGCAAGAGACGTTTATACAAGAAGAAAAGAAGGAACTTCAGTTTGGGTTGTTCCAAGTAAATATATTGTGACTTCGGAAGGCGTGGATAAAGAAGCTTTCTTTGATCCGGCTGATGATAAACTATACCGTCATCCAACTTTCTACGAGATTCCTAACGACGTAAAAAATATGTAATAAGACTTTTGAGATAATAGACAGATAGATAAAAGACCTTAAGGTTTACTTGTCTATTTTCTATCCATCTATCATCTATCTGTCTTCAAATTGATAAAACAATGAACCCATTATATAATTATTTATTAAAACTAGCAGACGACAGTTTCATTATGGGACAGCGTTTGTCTGCGTGGTGCGGTGAAGGTCCTTACTTAGAGGAAGATATTGCATTGACGAATATTGCGTTGGATGAACTGGGACAAGCGAATAACTTTTACGTTTATGCTTCGAGAGTGATTGATAACGGTAAAAGTGAAGATGATATCGCATTTTTAAGATATGAGCATGAATATGTGAATGCACATTGGGTAGAACTTCCCAACGAAGATTATGCGCAGACTATTCTTAAAGTATATGTATTGTCAGTATATCAGAAACTGATGTATGAGGCTTTATCAAACTCTGCTAACGAAGAACTGGCTGCCATTGCTCAAAAGTCATTGAAAGAAGTAAGATATCACTATACTCATGCTGCATCATGGATGAAAATCTTTGCTCAGGGAACAGAAGAAAGTAAGTCCCGTCTGGTAAAAGCTATAGAAAATATCTGGGAATATACGAAAGGTCTTTTTGCTAAAACAGAAGGTGAAGATGATCTTGTTGCCTTGAATATTGCTCCCAATTCAGATGCGCTTTATGAAGAATTTCTTGCGATTACCAAGAAAGATTTTGCAGATTTTGGTTTAGAATATCCGGGAAATCCTTTCATGCAGCCAAAATCAAGAACAGGATACCATACAGAGTATTTCGGATATATCCTTTGTGAGCTTCAGTATATGCAGAGAGCATATCCGGGGTGTACATGGTAGGAGATTGCAATTTTGAAAAAGAAATATTTTAAAATACTGATAATAGTATTGATCATTTTAATCCCAATATTTTACTTGGGAATAATCAATACGCAGGTTAGTTTAAAGTACGAAACTAGTATTCCTGAAGATTGTGTTTCACAGATAACAGGAAAAAATTTATGTAAGGATATAGAACGAGGAAAAGTATTAATTGTCATTGATATTATTGTGATTGTTCTTTTAATGTTGTTTAGAAAAAAAATAATAAGAGATTGAAAAATCCTTTAGAAATATTAGAAATGGTTCCCGATCCGGAAATTCCGGTAATCAATATTGTGGAATTAGGAATTGTAAGAGATGCACAGATTACAGGTGAAAATACCTGTGAAGTGATCATTACTCCTACTTATTCTGCCTGTCCTGCCATGTTTACCATTGAGGAAGACATTATTAAAATGATGAAAGAAAACGGATGGGATGCAAAAGTAGTCACCAAGATGTTTCCGATCTGGACAACAGACTGGCTAACGGATGAAGCGAGAGAAAAGCTCCGTGTTTACGGAATCACTCCTCCCGAAAAAGGAGCAGACGAACACCACATCGGAAAACCGAAAAAATGTCCGCGCTGTGGTTCCGAGAATACCAAACAGATCAGCAGATTCGGGTCTACTTTGTGTAAGGCCTCTTATCAATGCTTAGACTGTCTGGAGCCATTTGATTATTTTAAATGTCATTGATGAATAATCAACCCATACACAACAAATTTTACGGCTATGCAAAGCATAACGAAGGAATTGTTAGAATGTTAAATTATTAGACCGTTACATTGATTTATATTGTTAAATTAGTGCGTTGTTAAATAATAAATTAATAAAAACTATGTATACACAACTTGATATTGAAACGCATTTTGACGGTAAGCTGAAAATCGCATATCTTAATCAACCGGAAACGATGAACGCCCTTACAAAACCGGCTTTATCAGATCTTAGAGACTTTGTTAAAGAGTGCAGCGAAGACGAAACGGTAAGATGTGTTGCCATTTCCGGAAGAGGAAGAGCATTCTGCTCAGGTCAGAATCTGGACGAAGCTTTTGTAGTAGGCAAAGAACACCATGATCATGATATCATCAGAAAAATTGTGGTAGACTATTACAATCCATTAGTAATGGAAGTTACCCGTTGCAAAAAACCGGTTATTGCTTTAGTAAACGGTCCTGCAGTAGGAGCTGGAGCAATGTTGGCGTTAATCTCTGACTTCGTTCTAGCGAATGAGGAAGCATATTTTGCTCAGGCATTTTCAAATATCGGTTTGATTCCTGATACCGGAGGAACTTACTTCTTACCGAAACTTCTAGGTAGACAATTAGCCAATTATTTAGCATTTACAGGTAAAAAATTATCTGCAGAAGAATCTAAAGCGCATGGCCTTGTAGCAGAAGTGTTCACTGAAGAAGAATTTGTTCCGAAATCTATGGAAATCCTTGAAAGAATGGCAAACATGCCAACAGCAGCCATCAAGCTTACGAAAAAAGCATTTGCCAATTCTTATAACAACACATTAAAAGAACAGCTTGAACTGGAAGGTGATCTTCAGCAGGAAGCTGCAGAAACAGAAGACTTCATAGAAGGTGTAAACGCCTTTTTACAGAAAAGAAAACCTAATTATAAAGGAAAATAAGAACTAATATAACAATGTACCAATGTAGCAGTTTATCAATGAGATGCTTCGACAAGCTCAGCATGACAATGATTGTTACATTGTTACATTGATACACTGTTACATTATGAAATATGTAGGAATTATCGGTGCCGGAACCATGGGAATCGGCATTGCACAAGTAGCCGCAACGAACGGATGCAAAGTATGGGTTTATGACGCCAACGCAAAACAAGTAGAAACGGCAACGGTAGGTTTGGAAAAAACCTTGACCAAATTGGTTGATAAACAAAAAATTTCGGCAGAGAAAATGACTGAAATTTTAGCTAATATTTCCATTGCTACCGAATTGAAAGATTTCAAAGATTGTGAGCTGATTATAGAAGCCATTATCGAAAACAAAGAGATCAAAACCAAGGTGTTTACAGAACTTGAAAATTATGTTTCAGAAAGCTGTATTCTCAGTTCCAATACCTCATCTATTTCTATCACCTCTCTTGGTGCAGAACTAAAGAAGCCGGAGCGTTTCATCGGAATTCACTTTTTCAATCCGGCTCCATTGATGCCTTTAGTGGAAGTTATTCCATCCTTATTAACAGAAAAAACATTAGCAGAAAAAATCTACAACCTCATGAAAGAATGGGGGAAGACTCCTGTTATTGCCAAAGATATTCCAGGATTCATCGTCAACAGAATTGCAAGACCTTACTATGGGGAAGCCCTTAGGATTGTTGAAGAAAACATCGCCACACCGGAACAGGTAGATGATGCCATGAAAATATTGGGGAACTTCAAAATGGGACCTTTTGAATTGATGGACCTTATTGGAGTAGATGTCAACTTTGCAGTAACAACCACTGTTTACAAAGATTATTTCTACGATCCCAAATACAAACCTTCTTTATTACAGCAAAGAATGTCTGAAGCCAAACTTCACGGCAGAAAAACAGGAAAAGGGTTCTACGATTACAGCGAAGGAGCAGAAAAACCTGTAGCTCGGAAAGACGAAGCTTTATACCAACAAATCTTTTTAAGAATCATTTCCATGTTGATCAATGAGGCTGTTGAAGCAAAAAGATTAGGAGTAGCCAATGACGAAGATATCGAGCTGGCCATGCAGAAAGGCGTTAACTATCCGAAAGGATTATTAAGCTGGGGTAAAGAAATCGGGTATACAAAAATCTCCGAAACCCTTCAGAGCCTTTACGAAGAATATCAGGAAGAAAGATACAGGCAAAGTCCTTTACTTCGTAAATTATAAAATATACCAATGTATCAGTTTATCAATGGAACAATCATTTTATAAACATTGCTAAACTGATAGATTGTTAAATTGCTACATTTAAAAAAATAATGAATATAGATGAATTCAGGGCAGAGCTGGAGACCAGACTTTTAATTGAGAAACAGTATTTAACTCAGGAAGCTTCCTCTGTTGATGAGCAGGAAAGACTTGAGCTTTTAGGAAAATTTAATGAGAAATATAAAGAGCTGATCAAAAGATTGGCCAACGAAAATGGAATTGATTTAAATGAACCCTATCCCTCTGAAAATTCATCAGATTCAGAAAGCCTCTCATACGGACAGATCATTCTGGGAAAAACAATGAACGTTTATGACAGATTATCCGATGAGCTGTATGAGGAAATAACAAACATATAATTAATAGAAATGAATCCAAGACAAGTAGCAGATTATATGTTCAATCAGGATTATTTTTCCCAGTGGATGAATATCAAGATGATTGAAGTAAAAGAAAATTACTGTTTAATAGAAATGCCAATCAAGAAGGATATGCTGAACGGACTGAAAACAGTTCATGGGGGAGTTACCTTTGCGTTTGCAGACTCTGCGCTGGCATTTTCTTCCAACAATACCGGAGATGCTGCCGTAGCATTGAACTGTATCATCAATTTTACCAAAGCAGGAAAGGAAGGCGATGTTTTCAGAGCAGAAAGTGTTTTGGTCAATGATACGAGGAAAACAGCTGTTTATGATATTCAGATTACCAATCAAAACAAAGAGCTGATTGCAAAATTTGTAGGAACAGTTTACAAAATCGGGAAAAAAGTAACCGAATTATAAAAAACTAATACCAGAAACCGGATTAAATAAAATGAAAAAAATATTAGTATTACTTTTCGGGATTTCAATCCTTGCAATCAATGCTCAGCAGAAAGTAAACGAATCTTTGAAAAATGAGCTTGACGAAATCATGAAGGTGGATCAGGGGTACAGAATGCTTTTTGATAACGAAACTACTTCGGAGAAAAAAGAACAGCTTTTGAAAGATCTGAATATTGACAAAGATGAATTCAAAAAGAAAAACTGGATGTTGGTGGCGGAACAGGATAGCCTGAACATGCAAAAAGTTGAAAGTATTATTGCTCAATATGGCTATCCCGGGAAGACACTAGTGGGAGAACCTACAAATCAGGCGGCCTGGTATGTCATCCAGCATTCTAATAAAATTGAAAAATACCTTCCTCTCATTAAAGAAGCAGGAAAAAAGAAAGAAATTCCGTTTACCTGGGTGGCCATGATGGAAGACCGGTATCTGATGGGTAAAGACAAGGAACAGATCTATGGAACTCAGGGAAAAGGCGAAATGACCAGAGATAAAGACGGAAAACAAATCTTTGTAAATTTTGTATGGCCTGTAAAAGATCTCAAGAATGTGGATAAAAGAAGAAAAGAAGCTGGCTTTGATTCTACTCTTGAGGAAAATGCCAAAAGAATGTTCGGAAAAGACTTCCAATATAAGCCCTACACTTTAAAACAGGCTTTAGAATTAAGAAATAAAAACAAATAAATCTGGTATTGTTACACTTTACTGGATTGTTATATTAAATAGCATTATGAACAACGTATACATCATAGACTATGTCAGAACTCCCATTTCAAAACTGCAGGGAGGATTATCAGAAGTAAGAGCCGATGATCTTGCTGCTATTGTTATTAAAGAAATAGTAGCAAGAAACCCTGAAGTTCCAGTTGAGGAAATTGAAGACGTTATTTTCGGATGTGCCAATCAGGCAGGTGAAGATAACAGAAACGTGGCCAGAATGGGGCTTTTACTGGCTGGTCTTCCTTACAAAATTGGAGGAGAAACAGTGAATAGGCTGTGTGCTTCAGGAATGTCTGCGGTAGCCAATGCATTCCGTTCCATTGCTGCAGGAGAAGGGGAAATTTATATTGCAGGAGGAGTAGAGCATATGACCCGTTCGCCTTACGTGATGTCAAAACCAAGTACTGCCTTCGGAAGAGACAGCCAGATGTTTGATACTACTTTCGGTTGGCGTTTCATCAATCCTAAAATGAAAGAAATGTACGGTGTTGACGGAATGGGGGAAACTGCAGAAAACTTAGCAGATATTCATAAGATCAACAGAGAAGATCAGGATAAATTTGCCCTTTGGTCTCAGCAGAAAGCAACTAAAGCTGAGGAAAGCGGAAGACTGGCAGAAGAAATTGTAAAAGTTGAAATTCCTCAGAGAAAAGGTGATCCGATCGTTTTCGAAAAAGATGAATTCATTAAACCAACTTCATCGATGGAAGGGTTGGCCAAACTTCGTCCCGCTTTCAGAAAAGAAGGAACGGTAACTGCCGGAAACGCCTCAGGAATGAATGACGGAGCCGCTGCTTTGATTTTAGCAAGTGAAGAAGCCGTTAAAAAATATGGGTTGAAACCCAAAGCAAAAATCCTGGGATCTTCTGTTGCAGGTGTAGAACCAAGAATCATGGGAATAGGACCTGTAGAAGCCACTCAGAAATTATTAAAAAGATTAAATCTTTCCCTTGAAGATATAGACATTATTGAACTAAACGAAGCATTTGCAGCACAGGCATTGGCTGTAACAAGAAGCTTAGGGTTGAAAGATGACGATGCAAGAATAAACCCGAACGGAGGTGCAATTGCAATCGGTCATCCACTTGGAGTTTCCGGGGCCAGAATCGTAGGTTCTGCAGCATTGGAACTTCAGAAGCAGGATAAAAAGTATGCATTGTGTACCCTTTGTATCGGTGTCGGACAAGGATATGCAATGGTCATTGAAAAAGTATAATTAATTTGAAAGTGAGCTAATTTGAAAATGTTGAAAGACATTATTAATTTTCAGATTATCTCATTCTCAGATTTTCAAATTAAAAAAATGAACATCTACTCATACCACGGGATTCGTCCCATTATAAAGCCCTCCGCCTACATTCATCCGCAGGCAGTCATTATCGGGAATGTTGAAATAGGAGAGGAAGTATATATTGGTCCCAATGCGGTCATTCGCGGTGACTGGGGTAAAATTATTATTAAAGACGGAGCCAATGTACAGGAAAACTGTACCCTTCATGTTTTCCCGAATATAGAAACGATCCTGGAAGAATCTGCACACATCGGACACGGAGCGATTATTCATTCCGGACATATTGGAAAAAACTGTCTGATTGGAATGAATTCCGTTGTAATGGACAAAGCTTATATCGGCGACGAAAGTATTGTCGGAGCATTAGCTTTTGTACCAGCCAATTTCACGTGTGAACCAAGAAAACTGGTGGTAGGAAGCCCCGCAAAAGTGATCCGTGATGTTTCTGATGAAATGATTCACTGGAAAAAAGAAGGAACAAAATTATATCAGGAGCTGGCAAGAGAAGGAAAAGAAGCTATTCTGCCTTGCGAACCGTTTACAGAATATGTTCAGCAGATCCCAACTAAAATTGTTGATTACAGTATTTGGGATGATATAAAATAATAACCATTACAATTAAATATGATTAAAAAAATTGCGCTTGCATGCAGCATAATGTTTGCGGTGGGGTGTACGTTATCAGCACAGATTGTTGCTACAAAACCGCTTACAATAGGAGAAGTGAGGACCATTAAGTCCAAAACCTTAAATGAAGACAGAACGCTGAATATTTATCTTCCACAGGGATATGATAAAACAAAATCATACCCGGTAATCTATTTATTAGATGGAAGTATGAACGAAGATTTTATTCATGTTACAGGCTTAGTACAATTCTTTAATCAGATGTATTCCATGCCGGAAACCATTGTGGTGGGAGTTGCTAATGTAGACAGACAAAGAGATTTTACCTTTCATACGGATTTGAAAGACTTACAAAAAGACTATCCTACAACAGGACATTCAGATAAGTTTATTGCATTCGTTGAAAAAGAACTAAAGCCTTACGTGGAAAGTCAGTTTAAAACTACAGATAAATACCTTTTCGGTCAGTCTTTGGGAGGACTTCTGGCAACGGAAATCCTTTTGAAAAAGCCGGAAATGTTTGATAACTATTTTATCATCAGTCCAAGTTTGTGGTGGGATGATGAAAGCCTTTTAAAACAGGCTCCACAACTACTTTCAAAATCTCCGGATACCAAAAAGTTTGTTTATGTTTCTGTAGGGAAAGGAGAACATCCGGTGATGGTAAAAGATGCTGAAGCTTTCTATGATGTTTTGAAAAAAGCAGGAAAGAAAAACTGGACGTTGGAATATAAAATGATGGAAACAGACAATCACGCAACCATTCTTCACAGAAGTTTATATGAAGGATTGGTGAAAATGTTTCCCTATCAGGAACCTAAATAGATGAGTTGCAGTTGATGAGCACTCTGAAAAAATATTGGATCATAATACTGATTGTCATAATCATTGTGAATGCTTTAGGGTTTCACTTTGCAAAAGAATCAATAGGAATTTCAGATGCTTTGGAACATGTTGAATCAGATGAGGCAATTGCTAAGCTAGAGCGTAAAGATTATTTCTATACGTTATTTGTTGAAATTGTCATCATTTTAGACGGCTGGCTGGCGCTTTTTATTCCTTATCTGATTATTAGAAACTTTATTAAAAAGATTAATCTAAGCAAAAAGTAAAAAACTATATGGAAAAGTTAAAAAACTATATCTGCGGACAATGGGTAGAAGGTACCGGAAACGGAATCCCCTTGTACAACGCCGTTACAGGAGAACAGGTAGCTGTTTCCGATACAGAAGGGCTTAATTTTGAACAGGCTCTTGACTACGGAAGAACCGTAGGATATAAAAACCTTTCTTCAATGACTTTCTACGATCGTGGAGAAATGTTGAAAAAAGTAGCACTTTACTTACTGGAAAGAAAGAAAAAATACTACGACTTATCATACAAGACGGGAGCTACCCACATAGATTCCTGGGTAGATATTGAAGGAGGGTTCGGAACTTTCTTTACTTATTCCGGATTGGCAAAAAGAATGCTTCCTAACACTTCATTTTGGGTAGATGGTGACACTCAGAAGATTTCTGCTAACGGAACATTCCTGGGAACACATATCTTAACGCCAAGTGAAGGAGTCTCAGTACAGATCAATGCTTATAACTTTCCGGTGTGGGGTATGTTGGAAAAATTATCCACTTCCTTATTGGCTGGAGTTCCTTCTATTGTAAAACCATCTCCTTTTGGATCTTACCTTACCAATGCAGTGTTCCAGGATATGATTGAAAGTGGAGTATTACCTGAAGGAGCTATTCAGTTAGTGTGCGGAGAACCTGGAAATATTTTAGATTTTGTTCAGGATGGAGATTCTGTATTGTTTACAGGTTCAGCAACTACAGGAAGAAAATTAAAATCACTTCCGTCTATTGCAGGAAATGCGGTTCGTTTCAATATGGAAGCAGATTCCCTGAACTGTTCAATTCTTGGATTGGAAGCAAAACCGGGAACACCTGAATTCGATCTGTTCATCAAAGAAGTTCGTAACGAAATGACGACAAAAGCAGGACAGAAATGTACTGCAATCAGAAGAATCATCGTTCCTGAGCATTTAATCGGTGATGTTCAGAATGCTTTGTCTAAAGCTTTGGATCAGACTAAAATCGGTAACCCACTAAGCAGAGAAACCAAAATGGGATCTTTGGTGGGAAGGCAGCAGTATGATGAAGTTTTAAGAAAAGTAAATCTATTAAAATCAGAAACAGAACTTGTCTATGACGGAAAACATGAACTGGTAGATGCCAACTACGAAAACGGTGCATTTATGAGTCCGAAACTATTCCTGAACGACAAGCCTTTCGAAAAAAATATCTCTCACGATGTAGAAGCTTTCGGGCCGGTATCCACATTAATGCCGTACAAAGATGCTGAAGAAGCTGCTGCACTGGCCAAAAGAGGAAAAGGAAGTCTGGTAGGATCTATCGTTTCCCATGACGAAAACTTTATCGCCGAAACTTCATGGAAAATGGCCTCTCAGCATGGAAGAATCTTTGTATTGAACAGAGATAACGCCAAAGAAAGCACAGGTCATGGTTCTCCACTTCCGACACTGATGCACGGAGGTCCTGGTAGAGCGGGAGGCGGTGAAGAAATGGGCGGTTTAAGCGGTCTTCATTTCTTCTTACAGAAAACAGCTATTCAGGGTTCACCGGATGTTCTGAAAGCAATAACTAAGATTTATCAGCAGGGAGCTGAGAAAAAATTCTCAGACAAACATCCTTTCCAGAAATATTTTGAGGAAGTGGAAGTAGGAGACTCTCTGGAAACAGCAGGAAGAACTGTTACTGATGCCGATATCGTTAATTTTTCCAATGTTTCATGGGACCATTTCTATGCCCATACAGATGCAACAAGTTTAACAGGTACTATTTTCGATAAGACTGTTGCTCACGGATATTTTATCCTTTCAGCAGCAGCAGGACTATTTGTTTCAGGTAAAAAAGGACCTGTAATTGCTAATTACGGATTGGAAGACTGCAGCTTCTTCAAGCCTGTATACGCCGGAGACACCATCACGGTTTATTTAACAGCAAAAGAAAAAATCAACAGAGGAGTAAAAGGAAGAAATATTCCTTCAGGTGTTGTAAAATGGCTGGTTGAAGTTGTAAACCAAAGAGATGAGGTAGTTTGCGTGGCAACAATTTTAACACTGGTAGCAAAACAATCTCCTTTCATTGATCTGAATTTGAAAAATATTCAGAAAATACTGAATGGATTAACAGAAAGTACACCTGCACTTTGGGGAAAAATGTCTCCTCAGCAGATGTTAGAACATCTTGAACAGGCAGTATTGGTAAGCTTTGGAGAGCCCGAAGCAGAAAAATGCTTTACTCCAGAAGAAAATCTTGAAAAATGGCAGGATTCTCTTTACAACCACAGAGCGATGCCAAAAGAATTTACAGCTCCATTCCTTCCGCAGGACGGTTCACTTCCGGAACCCAAACATAAAAATCTGGAAGCAGCAAAACTGTCATTCATGGATAACCTGAAGAAATTTGTGATCTACTATAAGGAAAACCCGCAGGCAGAGCACATGAATTACGTTTTCGGAAAACTGAATAAAGAAATGTGGGAACTGATGCACAAAAAGCATTTTACACACCACTTCCAGCAGTTTGGATTGATTTAATTCAAAATAAAATATAAATTTAGAGTCCCTTCCGGTTTAAACTGAAAGGGACTTTTTAATAACTCCTGCCAAGGTTTGAAACCTTGACAAGGGTAATATTATTTTATATTTTCAAAGTTCAAAAACACAAAATGAAAATGGCAGATATTAGAACAGCTCCAATTGAAGCAAATTGTTTTTACCACATTTATAATCGGGGTATTAATGGTGAAGTTATATTTAAATCAGATCGGAATTATTTGTACTTTCTCAATAAAGTGAGAGAATTTCTTACTCCTGTATGTGATGTGTATGCCTATTGTCTTATGTCTAATCATTTTCATATTTTGGTTAAGATCAAGTCTGATTTTGAATTGAGTAGTTTTGTTAAAGAACAGAATTTTGACAAGGTTATAAAAGGAGGTCTTCATTCTCCTCATAATATTTTCTCAAAACAGTTCGCTCGGATTTTCAATTCCTATTCCCAGGCTTTTAATAAAGAAAATAAAAGACATGGCGCTCTTATTGAATCTCCATTTAAAAGAAAGCTGATTACATCGAATAAATATTTAATTAATACAATGATTTATATCCATCAAAATCCACAAAATCATTTGGCTCTTCGATTTCCAGAATATGCTTTCTCTTCTTATCAATCTATTTTGAATAAGTCAAAAACATTATTAAAAAGGGATGAGGTTCTTGCATTATTTGACGATAGAGAAAATTTTATATTGTCACATCAAAAAGTGATTGATTTTGATGGCGAATTTTAGTTTAAAAGTCCAGCTCATCCTTGTCAAGGTTTAAAACCTTGACAAGGATGTTGGTTGATTGTAATGTGTTTTATTTCAGTTGGTTGTTTTGTTTTTATTTAAAAATTACTAACTTTAATAGGCGAAATCCGAAAAGCATACAGAGTAGGAGAGAACATCAAAACAAACCACTATGAAAAACTTAAAAAAACTTTCAAGACATGAGTTGAGATCTCTTAAAGGAGCCGGGCCAAACTGGTCTTGTACTCTTAACCCTTGTCCTCCCGGAACATGTTGTCTTCCCGGAAGATGGCCTAATATTGCCAGAGCATGTTATATATGTGCGGATTCTTAGATTTTTTTAACTTAAAACAATACACAAAGCTGCTACTATTCGTGATTGGCAGTTTTTTTTATATTTTTTCTTAAACTTAAAATATCCGTACATTAAAATGGGTAACGCGAATATCTGAAACAAAAAAACAAGCAGTGAGGGAATTCCTTCCAGATGATTTGCATTAGCTTTTATAAGGAGCTGCTTGCCAAGCGGTCCGTTCGAGAATATCAGAATATTAAACAAATTCCAGCCCAGATGAAGACCTATAGGAAGGTACAAAGATTTTGTCTTAGCAAAGGACACTGCGAGCATCCACCCAAAAATAGAGGTCATTACAAAAATAATTACCATCTGAAAAGGATTTCCGAATGCACTATAAGAAAACCAGTGGTAGACTCCGAAGCAGACAGCAGATAAAATGCAGGCTTTTGTTGTTCCCCATTTTTCAATAGCAAGATATAGCAAAGCCCCTCTGAAAAGTAATTCTTCAAACAAAACAGACTTTACAATCCACCATAAGCTCATCAATGCTGCAGAAAATGATATTGGCTTATTCAGTATCCAGCTGTTATTGATAAAGGATGTTGTCAAGATGTGATAAACGCTGCATACTACAGCTGCCAAAAGAAAACCTATGCTCAGGTTAATCAATCTTGCCTGGCTGGGTTTAAATCCTAAAACAGAAAGGTCCTTTTTTGCGATGAACCTCAGGAGAAGCCACGAAATGATAAGCTCAATAATGATTCCAATCATAGGTTAGAAGTTTTAATTGAATAAGTGTTATCTTATTGAAAACGAATATAATAAAAAACGGATGCGAAAAGTTTCTTTAAAATATTTATCGGTCAAGACTTTAAACCTTGACAGGATGATGATAAAAGGTTTGAGCAACAGGATAATTTTGTTACTTTACAATAAAAATGATTTCATGGATAGAACTTTTGCGGATCATGTGATAGATTTCAACAAAAAACTTAGTTACACAGGAAATCTTCCTGATGATTTTCAAGTCCTGAATCCTTATCTGGATAATCCTGAGACGTTGAAGGTGATGGAAGAGTTTTATCATAAATTCTACGATGATTCAGCTAAGAGGAAATTCATCATCGGAATCAATCCCAGCCGCCATGGTGCGGGAGTAACCGGAGTTCCGTTTACCGATACAAAAAGACTGGAAAATGTCTGCGGAATCAAAATGAAATCTGCCCGTACCCATGAAGTTTCTTCCGTTTTCATGTATGATATGATTGAAGACTATGGTGGTACTGATCTTTTCTATAAAGATATTTATATCAATTCTCCATTTCCGCTGGCTATTGTAAGAAAAACAAAAAATGGCTGGCTCAATGCTAACTATTATGATGATAAAAAACTCTTCAATTCAGTCAAAGACTTTATGATCGAATCTTTGAAGAAGCATATCAGCCTTAATCTGGATACCTCAGAAGTTTTTGTTCTGGGTAAAAAGAATGCCGAATTCATTTCAAAATTAAACAAAGAAACCCAACTCTTTGAGACGATGACCGTTCTGGAGCATCCAAGATATATCCAGCAGTACAAATCAAAAGAAAAACAGCTTTATATAGACAAATATATTTTAGCTCTGAAAAAATGACAAAATCCCTTCGTTAAAAGGGATTTGTCATTCATGAATTAGAATCTTTGTGGGATATGGAACTTATAAAATTTCCTGATATTAGTTTTTAATGACTTTGGTAGATTCTGTTGCTGTTTTAATAATATAAACCCCTTTTGGAATCTCTGAAATATTAACCTCATTATTTCCTTTTTGAGTTTGAATAGTTTTCAGCAATTTACCATCCAGGTTGTAGATCTTAGCTTCACTTGCTTTTTCTGTTGTAATAGAAAGAGGTCCGTTGGTTGGATTAGGATAAACAGTCAGGTCTTTTTTAATGCTTTTAGTTTCCGAAGTCCCCAGTACAAGATTGCTGTCTTTTACCCAGGTGAAAGCATCCAAACCTACATATCGGAAAGCTCCGTTCGCAGTGATTTGTAGCTCATCAATCACAATGTTTGAATAATTCTGACCATTTAAGTTGGTAAGATCAATTAAGGTGTATCCATTTGTGCTGCCTAAGCTGGTTGCAAATCCGGTAGTTTTTGTTTGCGTGAATTTTGTTACACCGCTTAGTTTTCCGGTTACAGTAAGTGTTCCTGCTACATTAAGATCCAGGTTCAATGCAGAAAGAAACATCCAGAATCTGTTTACTTTAAACAAATTAGATGTGGTTTTGATGCTGAATGTCGGCGGGGATTGTGAGTTATTCGAATTGTCGATGTACCTGTTATCATTTGCTGTTCCACTCCAGCCGGTTCCCGGGAAATTCCCCTGAATATCAAAAACACTTACATGTGAAATGATATTAAAGATGACTCCATTATCGGTGAAGCTGGTACTTCCGTGCGATTCCGTTTCAAATTGTTCTGTACTGGTCTGCCCGAATGAAAAAATTGAAATGAGCAGACTACAGATTGCTAAAAAAGTAGTGCTTTTCATGATATTTGGTTTTAAATGTTAGGTTATGGTGTGGATATTAATCCCTTGGCGGATAAATACCTTCAACACAAATGATATAATTTAAGCCTAGGTAAGGAGGCATATTATTCAACGGTAAGCCTTGTCCTGTATAAGAAATACTTAACGGATTGATAGTTGTATCAGGGTTGGCATCATTCACGAAACTCGGTACTGCATTGAAATCTCTTCCCACTTGTGTTCCTGAAATGGCAATTGTTGAGGTAGCTGTAGGAGTAGATGAATTAGCATTCTTATTCGCTACTTTAAGCTGAAATCCGGCCCCTATACTTGGGAGGTTCGATGATAAAAGAGTATTTTGTGTTGTACCGGATACGATTCCCAAAGGATAACTTTCGCCGGAGTTTACATTCCCTGCTCCCAAAGCCATACGTCCTTTTAAGTTAGGCAGGGCAAAAGTAGTGATACCGTCTCCACCGTAAGTTGTTCCTAAAATAGAAAATAAAGCAGAATTTCTTGAGATGCTTATTAAGCTTCCATCACAAAACATCCAGCCTCTAGGTGCGAAATTTCCTGCAAATAATTTTACGATTCCAATGTACTCGTCCATGATAATATGTTTTTAGTTTTTTAGATTTCTTACTCTTTTTACAGGCTTTTCAGATTCCGCCTTTTGGTTATTAATTCTTAGTTCAAAGGAACAATTAATAAAAGGCAGGTACTAGAGTAGAAAATACCAAATTAAAAACTCCGTATTTCTACGTAATAATGTCTTGAATTTTGCGGGTTCGGAAAAGAAAATTTATACTTTAAGTTTCTCTGAACGAGCTGTATTTCGTATTTTTGTAAGAATCCAATAAAAATAAAAATGAGCGAATTTGTAGCATCAGAAATTAAAAATAATATTGCCGAAATCAGTTTCGGAACACCTAAAAGTAATTCTCTTCCAGGAGCAATTTTGGAAAAACTGGCAGAAACTATCCTTGAAGAGGGGGCAAAAGAAGAAGTGAAAGCTATTTTAGTGAAAAGTGCAGGTGAGAAGGCTTTCTGTGCAGGAGCAAGTTTTGACGAGCTCTTAGCCATTGAGGAACTTGAAGCTTCAACACAATTTTTCGGAGGTTTTGCCAAAGTTTTAAATGCAATGAGAAACTGTGGGAAAATTGTTGTGGTAAGAGTACAGGGAAAAACTACCGGCGGCGGAGTAGGAATTGCCTGCGGGGCAGATTATTGTTTTGCTACTAAAGACTCGGCTCTTGCACTTACAGAAATCAATCTTGGAATTGGCCCTTTTGTAATCGGCCCTTATGTTGAAAGAAAAATAGGTAAGTCACAATTCTCCGCAATGGCCATTGATGCAGACTTCAGATCTGCTGAATGGGCTGAGCAGCATAATATGTATCATTCGGTTTCAGATACTATTGAAGAAATGGATGAAAAGCTGGAGAAATTTTTGCAGACTTTAGCATCCAGAAGCAGTGATGCTTTGGCATTAATTAAAAAAGTTTCATGGGAAGGAACAGATCATTTCAATGAATTGATGCCGGCAAGAATTCACATGAGTGCCAGTCTTATTCTTGAAGCTTCTGCAAAGAAAAATATTGAATCTATTAAAGAAAGGTTAAGGGCTAAATAAGGTATAAAAATAAAGGATTTTAATCCAAAAGCTATCCGTAGAAATTTTTGTTTTTACGGATTTTTTGTGCATTATTATATGTCAGGATACAGGTTTTAGCTTTTCCGCTGCTTATAAAACAATAAATAGATCGTGATGAGAATTATTTCCAGAATTTTAAAAAAAACTTGGAAAATTGAAAATAAATCATAACTTTGTAATTCAAAGTTCTTTTTATGGATTCAAAAAACTATCACGAAGACTTATCGCATATCCGTTCTATGATGGAGCGGTCCTCCAGATTTATTTCGCTAAGTGGCTTATCCGGAGTTGTTGCGGGTTTAACGGCTATTATCGGTGCTGTATATGTGTACTGCGTTTTTCAGAGGGAAGGAATCAGTTATTTTGATGGAGACAGAAACATTCTTGGGCCTGCCATGGTGAAAGAACTTGTTATGATTGGGATTGCAATTTTGGTTGTAGCTGTCCTTAGTGGTTATATTTTTACCGCCCATAAAAGCAAAAAGAAAGGTTTGAAGATCTGGGATGCTACAACAAAGAGACTTTTGGTTACCTTTGCAGTGCCTTTGGCAGCAGGTGGTGTCTTTTGTCTCGCTCTGCTTTATCATCATCTTTTTGTTTTCATTGCTCCGGCTACTCTTATTTTTTACGGATTAGCTTTGGTAGCCGCAGAACGATATACATTAACGGATGTAAAGTATTTAGGATATCTTGAAATTATTTTAGGACTTGTTTCTTTGTTCTTTTTAGGATGGGGATTGCTGTTCTGGGCCATTGGTTTTGGTGTTCTGCATATTGTATATGGATTGATCATGCATAAGAAATATAAATAATGGATAAGGTTTGGTTTTGCTATTGAATAGTGAAAATCGGAATAATAATCAAACATATTGCATTTTAGCAGTGTTTCAGAATAAATAAGATAAAGTAAAATGATCAAAATAAATCAGCTCAATAAAGAATTCGAAAGCCGTGTAAGACTGGGTATTATGTCCGTTCTTATGGTTAACGACTGGGTTGATTTTTCTGAAATGAAAAGCCTGCTCGAAATTACAGACGGAAATCTTGCCAGCCATAGCAATGCGCTGGAAAAAGCAGGCTATATCGAAGTAAAGAAGGAATTTGTCGGGAAGAAACCTAAAACGTCTTATCGTGTTACACAGAGCGGAAGGCAGGCGTTTAATGAGCATTTAGATGCACTTGAAAAATTATTGGGGCGATAGTCCTATATTTTTTTGAAAATTAACTTTGAATTACAAAGTACTTTATATGTTTAAATTAAATAAAATGATGACACAGAAACAAAAAACAATCGCCATTTATGCCCTTCCATTGGCTATACTCTGTATTCCCTTGGTTGGAAATCTATTTTCTAAGGAAGTGAACTGGTCAGGAGCAGATTTTCTTATTGCAGGAGCTTTGCTTTTTACAACCGCTTTTCTCATCAATATAGTTAGAAATAAAATCAAAAAGCAAAATCAGAGAATGCTGGTCTGCATTTTTATATTACTAGCTCTGGTACTTATTTGGGTCGAATTAGCCGTAGGAATCTTCGGAAGTCCGTTTGCTGGAAGCTGATCAACCTTTTTTATTTATTAAACCTTGAAATAATGAAAGATCAAAAAATTATATACTTCGGAAGATTCATATTCGGATTATTCTTTTTAGCCGGAAATACCTGTCTTTTCGGGTACATTCTAACAAAAGAATATTGGTTTGCAGACTCAGGATTTCTACTGATTACTTATGGAACTATATTCAATATTATTGTCCTATCAGTTTTGTTGATATATGCTGCTGCAGACCGGTCTGCAAGTAAAGCCTGTTTACAGTCGGCGGGGTTAATTCTGATCAATATACCCATAGCTATACTTTATACCATAATAGGATGCAATCTTGTTATTTTTAATTAATTCACTATGAAAAAAATACGTGTTCAGTTTCTGCTTTTTGTGTATGATAAAACTCAAAAACTATACAGAAAATATTTCAAAAAGAAAAAAAGGCAGTGGCAGTTCAATGAAAAACAACTGCTGGAGTTTAAGGAAGATTCTTTAGGACGAAAACTGGGAGAATTTTATAGAAAACACGGTTTTTCGATGATCCCCAAAATGGAAAATCATGATGTACACCATCTGATTACAGGTTGTGGAACCAACTTCGAAGATGAAATTGCCATGCAGTATCTGCTCCTTGGAAACGGTAAACTCAATGCACATCTGCTGGCCGCAATCGTATTGGGAACAATTATACTGCCTGAGTATGCGAAAATTTATATCAAAGCGTATAAAAAGGGACAAAATATGAGAGCCTTTCATCACTGGGATTTTGAAGAGCTGCTATGGCAGAATTATGAGCATGTGAAAGATTTTATTCAACAGAAAGAAACGATAGTTCTTCATTAAAATTAAAAATAATAGAAAAAATAAAATTCAGTCCACTAGGGGAGAAGACATTTTTAATCTCATTTTTGCTGGGTACCTCTTTGCTGCTTTTATTTTGGATTACAAAAGCTGAATTTCTCGTGATACTCGGATTTTACTATGTGGTGATTGCGGCTGTAGTGAATCTGTTAATCATTCTATATGAATTGATGGAATTCCTGAGTGATATTTCAGAGAAGAAAAGGAACGGAAACTCTGTCCTTCTATTGCTGCTCAATATCCCTGTTACTTTTCTATACCTCACCCTATTCTTTAATTTTTGCTAATCTCTATCTCTGTAAATTAAATCTTTCAATTCTTTCAATCTTTTAAATAATTAACCTAATGAAAACACATCATTATATATTTCTTACAGCCATTCTCTTTGTCATCGTCTTTTATGATCAGGAGTTGGGGCTTAATCTTGGAATTCTTGGAATTGTCTACGCATTATTAACACTTTTCAGGACACCTGCAAAAAATAAAACAGGAATACTATATGGTCTTTTTGCGACAAGTATTCTTTCCAGCATTGCATTTGCCTGGTTTGGAGATTTTACATCCTTTATTGCAGTAGTGAGCTCGTTGCTTTTGCTGGGATATAAATCAAAGAACAGAAGGCTGAAGATTCTCTTTTTAATTCCGGTTTTTATCGTGAATAGCTGTACTTCCTTCTGTCGTTTTTTTAGCTTTGATGAATGGCTGCCTAAGAAAAATTTTTCAGGATTTTGGCAAAAGACATTGGCTTTCTTTTTGATTCCGCTGGTGTTGGTTTCCGTTTTCTTTGGAATATATTCTGCAGGAAGCGACCATTTTGCAGCCCTTTTCACAGATTATGAGCTGGATATTAATCTATGGCAGGTATTCTGTCTCTCTGTGCTGGGATTCTTTATTGCCTTTAATTACTGGAATTATGCGGTGGAAAAGTTAATCTATAAAAACAATCATGTTCTGGATAACGAGTTCCGCAAAGAATCCCGGATTCCCAAAGCTACTTATTCCTTCCTTGATCTTGATGCAGAGAGAATAAGCGGAATCATTTCTTTTGTCTTGCTGAATGTTTTATTGGTATTCTTTATTATTACCTATAATTATGAACAGTTTTATGAAGCTGTAAAAACACCTGTTCAGCTTTCAGAAGAAACCCATGAGAGAGTAAACGCTGTTATTATGTCTATTGTCATGGCAATTCTTGTGATCATGTTCTACTTTAAATCAGGATTTAATTTTGATCCGAAAGCAGGTTCACTGAAAGTATTAGCCAAAATATGGATTTTCCTTAATGCTGTTCTTGTTATTTCCGCAGCCCTTAAAAATTATGAGTATATTGTTTATTATGCATTTACCTATAAAAGACTAGGTGTATTTGCTTTCCTGCTTTTATCACTGATCGGCCTTGTTCTGACTTATGTTAAAATTCAAAAGCAAAAAAGAAATATTTTCCTTGTTAATACAATGATCTGGTATTTTTATGCAACTGTCCTTGTGTGCAGTTACTTCAACTGGGGTGGTTTTATTACTTCCCAGAATATGAAACGAAAGGATTTTGCGGTCAACTATCATGTAACGTCTATCAACTTCAGTGAAAAAGCACTCCTGAAATATGCAGATGAAAAAAATGATCAGAAACTTAAAAAGATCTTGCAGGATAAGGTGAAAAACAAAACATCCAAAAACTTTCTTTCAAAGATTTTATATTATCAGACTATAAAATAAAAGATCATGAAAAACTTTGTAGAACCCTCAAGATTTAAAATTAATGTATTGTTGATAATGATGACCATATTCTGTTTCAGTCTTTCTGCTTTCAGATACTATATCAGTGATACAAAAGTGTTTTTGTTTCTCAACTGGAACCTCTTTCTGGCGTGGATTCCTTTATTATTAAGTTCTTTTGTTCTTGCTTTTAATATCAGAAGTAAAATCTCGCTGGTCTTTATTATTATAATCTGGATTTTGTTCTTTCCCAATTCTCCCTACATCCTGACAGATCTTTTTCATCTCAAAGCAAGAAATTCAATCCCGGTCTGGTATGATCTCATTGTGATTCTTTCTTTTGCATGGACCGGACTGATCTGCGGATTTATTAGCCTTAATGATATTGAAAAAAAACTTTCTTATTACGGGAAAAAAAATAGTATCAATGGAATTATTGTATTTTTTCTTTTCATGAGCAGCTTTGGAGTTTATCTTGGCCGTTTTCTGAGATGGAACAGCTGGGATGTACTTAATAATCCTTTCGGCCTGTTCTCTGATATTGTAGTGAGATTTATTTATCCGATGGAATATACCAAAACATGGGGTGTTACTCTTTTGATGGGAATTATGCTCAACTTTATGTACTTTACATTTAAATGGTCGGGCATCAGTGAAGAAAAAGAATTGCGGCCGGGAAGCAAATCATTAAACGGATTGGAACAGTTTTAGCATTTAAATGAGCTCAGCATAATTAATGTTGATCCATTCTTAAAATAATTATTATGAAAAAAAGCTTATTGTTAATTCCTTTGATTATTGTTGCCTGTAAAAAAGATCCAGCTGTGACAAACGTTCCGGAGAAGGATTCTACAGTGGTAACAGAAATGCCGGATTCTGTGGTAAAAACAGATTCTGCAGCATTAAGAAAGAAAGACTCCATTATTAACAATGCTCCGGCCACTAAGGAAGTTCTGCGAAAAGGGGTGATGAGAAATGAAAAAGACGGACAGATCATAAGAACGGCGGATGCTAATCAGCTGCCTTTTACGATTGGAGAAGAATTTACAAAAGATGATCAGGATTTTATTTTAAAACTGACCCACTACGACCGCCCGAACATCAAAGCAAAAATTTCTACCAAAGAAAAGGACTTCAATATCCGGTTCAATCAGATCAGACTTCCAAACGGAAATTATGATGGGCCTTTCGGAAGAGAAATCACCTATGATACTCCCGGAAAAGGTGAAGTATGGCTGATTATCGGGAAAAGTAACATGGCTTCCGGAAATACAAAAGGAAGTTTTACGGTAACTGTAGAATAAAATTCAATCAATTTGGTACAATTTCTGCAAACTAACCTTTAAGTTTAAAATTTAAAAATTATGAAAAATATAGTTCTAACAGCAATGGCCGCTTCAGCTGTACTCGTAAGTTGCGGAACCGTACAGTCGCTGGTTCAGAATACATTTCCATACACAACGAATGTTTTGGTGTCTACGGGAGTTCCTGCAGATAAAGAAGTTTCTTCCACTGCAACAGCTACCAATGTACAGACCTGGTTCGGAGGAAATAACAATGCAAAAATTAAAGACGTAAGAATTTCAGATGCGAAAATCTCTGTAGCTTCTCCTTCAGGAGGAAATCTGGGTGCTTTCAAAACTGTAAAAATATACGTTTCATCCAACGGAACGGGAGAAAGACTCATCGCTTCGCGTTCCAATATTTCCACCAATTCTTCCAGCTTAAATCTTGATCTTAATGATACCGGATTTCTGGATGAAATTGTAAAAAGTTCTGGTTTAACAGTAAGAACAGTGTACGAGCTGAAAAATCAGACCTCTTCAGATATGAACATCAAAGTGGCACTGAATTTCAGCAGTGTTCCTGCGCAATAAGTGCAAAAAAAATTACTATTTAAAAACCCTCTTGCAGTATTCTGGAAGAGGGTTTAATGTGAAGTAAAATGTATATAAAAATCTTTATTTTTTAGAGCTTTGTCAGTTTTTCAACAACTCTTCTCTGGCCTTCATTAATATTAATAATATACTGACCTGTCGGTAATTGGGAAATATCAATTTTCTCATTTGGTACAACTGAATTTTTGATAACCGTACGACCCTGAAGGTTAATAATCTCTACATTCAGTTTTTTATTTTCATTGCTTTGAATAGCGATAGAACTGCTGGACGGGTTAGGATAGATCTTAACTTCCAATGCCGGTAAAGCTGTAACAGGTGTTGCCAATTTACTTTCCAGCTGAAGAATCGCATTCTTCACATTGGGAAGAGGTCCGATCTTTTGGCCGGTCACAGTTCCTCCCTGAGGAATCCCCGTTGAAATTAAAAGGTTTTTCATCGCTGAAGGGGTTAAGTACTGACCTGTAGTCTGACGATAGTAAGACTGGATCAAAATAGCCGCAGAAGATACCACCGGCGTAGCAGAACTGGTGCCGCTGAAATAATTATAGGTTCTGTTGTTATCATTGTCATATTTCGCATAAGACCCATAACCTGCTGCCATCACACTGCTTCCCCAGCCCTGTACATCCACTCTGTTTCCATAAGTACTGAAACTTAATTTTGAATGGGTAGTATTGGGAGATCCTGCTCCTACAATGATAGCTCCGCTGTTTCCTCTCGCAAGATACGTAGCATAAAAAGGGTCATCCAGGTTCTGATTCCCGTTACCTGCCGCTGCGATAATAATGATTCCTGAATCAGTAGCAGCTTTTGTAAGATCCCAGATTACTTTATCATATTCTGCAGGACAATATTGCCCGTCTTTTCCGCCAGTCTGCATTTCATACAAAATAATATCTCCGGCCTGAGAAGCGTTGATGGATCTGCTCACGGCAGAAGCTCTGTTATAACCTACTGTCGTCCATTCCATATAGCCTTTTATCTCAGAAGTATTGTAGGCTGCTCCCGTAAGCCCAATATTATCTTTTACAGAACCTAAAATACTTACTACTGCCGTTCCGTGATCACGGTAATTATTATTGGCCAGTCCGGCATTTGGAGAATATCCCGGTTCCAGTTGTATGGAGTTTTGATTAGACAGCATCTCGTGAGTTTTATAGAACCCATATTCTACATCCCGCACACGGATATTCTGGCCTGTGATTCCTCGGGACCATGCATATTTGGCGTTGATTCCCGGATTATCATTCAGGTAGGTCTGCAGGCTTTCCAGATCAGGAGTTGCCACAAAAGCATTTACCAAAGGTGGTTCGATAGGCTCGCCACTCATTACAGATACATATTCTATCTCAGGAAACCTCTCCAGAGTATGGATGATTTTTTCTGAGGTTTCTTTATTTTGAATAGGAATATCAGCCTTATAAATTCTTTTCAGTTTTTCCACAGATTCCGTGGAATTTCCGATGGCCTTGCTGTTTCTGGCCATTTCATCAAGTTTGCTTTCTGTGAAGTCCAGATCATACTTGAATGCGATGTGATTTTCTCTTGAAAATCTTTCCAGATCAGCGTTTCTGCTGAAGGCTGTTTTTTCTGAATTGATGCCTTTTGAAAAGCATACATAAATAATTGAATTTTGTTCAGTAGCCATTTTGGGCTGACTGTCCTGCCCGAATGACAGAGTAGAACAGAACGCAAACAATGCGAAAAGATTGATTTTTGTTTTCATACAATTTTGTTAAATGGTTGTGAATCAGTTTTGATTTGCGTCAAAAACAATAATAAAATGAAAACAAATCACATTTTTGTGAATTTAATTTTAAAATTTTTACTCTTTTCTTTTGTGTAAAGGATTTTTTTTTGTTTTTGAGTCATAACCTCACAGGTTTTCAAAACCTGTGAGGGTTAAGAGCGCATATTTTATACGTACTCATCAAAAAAATACGCTTCATAAATTGAAGCGTATCGGGTGTATTTTACACATTTGTCTTTCTCTGCTTAGCTTTTGGTAATAGAATCCATTACAATGGTTAGAGGCCCATCATTGACCAGAGAAACCTTCATGTCAGCTCCAAAAATTCCGCTTTCTGTTTTTAATCCCGATTTGGCTATTTCCTCCTTAAAATACTCAAAAAGCGGTATAGCTTTATCCGGTTTTGCGGCCTTTATGAAAGAAGGTCTGTTGCCTTTTTTATAATCTGCAATTAATGTAAACTGGCTGATGCAAAGAATTTCTCCTGAAATATCCTTCACAGAAAGATTAAGCTTGTCATCTTCATCACCAAAGATTCTAAGATTTAAAACCTTCTGTACAAGCCAGTCTGCATCAGCTTTTTCATCATTTTCATCGATACCTGTCAGCAGCATAAGCCCTTTTCCGATTTCACCCACAATTTTTCCGTCCACTTTTACACTGGCTTCGGAGACTCTTTGTATAACGATCTTCATTTTGTATTTTTAATAATAAACATTTAAAGTTTTGCTTGGCGCATCATAGCTGTAGGGATATGTTTTTGGAGGAAGAGACGTTTTACCGCCGGATTCCGGATTCCCGTTCAGCATCCACTTCATATTGTCTTTGGGACATATGATCGAAATATTGTCTTTTACTTCAAGCGTTGTATTGTTATCCGGGCATAGGTGTGGCGCATTTCTGTCAAACACCTTAAATTCACTGCCGGTATTAATAATAATGAGGCCTCTTGTTCCTGACTGTTGCTCGTTCACATAAATCCAGCCGTTGATATTGTTTAAAGCATAATAAGCAGGCAGGTTTAAATTAAGTGATACATTGATAGGAACATTGGGAAAGCAGGTTACCGTATCTTCTCTGCTTCCACACGAGTTTGTGGTTAAATTGCTGAAAATCAATAAACTGAAAATGGATAAGATTGAAAAAGTTTTTTTCATTTCAATTTAAATTTTTATATATTTGTAAAAATTAAACGATTACAACACGAAAACATTGTCCGGCAAATGTCGGATTATTTTTTTATACTAAAACTAAATTTTGAAAATTATGGCAAGCTATGTAACTAAGGAGGGCCTAGAGAAAATGAAAGCTGAGCTGGAACAGTTGGAAACTGTGGAGAGACCAAAAATTACTCAGCAGATCGCAGAAGCAAGAGATAAAGGAGATTTATCGGAAAATGCAGAATATGATGCGGCTAAAGAGGCTCAGGGGATGCTTGAAATGAGAATTTCCAAGCTGAAAGATGTTATTTCTACTTCTAAAATTATAGACGAAAGCCAATTAGATACTTCAAAAGTTTCAATCTTAACAACAGTGAAACTTAAAAATAATGCTACCAAGCAGGAGCAGGTATTTACATTGGTACCGGATAATGAAAGCGACCTGAAGACAGGGAAGATTTCTGTGAATACACCTATCGCAAAAGGCCTGTTAGGAAAAGCTATTGGTGAAACTGCTGAAATTATTTTACCCAACGGAAACAAACTGTCTTTCGAAGTATTAGACATTTCTTTATAGTCTGATATCCCTTTCTATTTCTAAACTTCTAAATATCTAACCCAAACTTCTGATAAAATGAGCACTATATTCACGAAAATCATTAATGGCGAAATTCCCTCTTATAAGATTGCAGAAAATGAAAACTTTATTGCATTCTTAGACGCAATGCCTTTGGTGAAGGGACATACTTTAGTTGTACCTAAAAAAGAAGTGGATCTGATTTTTGATCTTGAAAGTGAAGAATACAAAAACCTTTGGGGATTTGCCCAAGAGGTAGCCAAGAAGATCAAAACTGCAGTTCCATGTGTGAGAGTAGGAGTAGCAGTGGTGGGACTTGAAGTTCCTCATGCACACATCCATCTGATTCCTTTAAATAAGATGGAAGACATGAATTTCAGAAATGAAAGATTAAAATTAACGAACGAAGAATATACAGAGATTCAACACTCAATTATGAATTCTTAACAACCAGAAAATCGTAAAAAAGTAATTTTTTACGATTTTCTTTAACATATACATATATATTATATCATATGAACTCAAACCAATGTTCTTTCTGCGGCAGAAAAAGAAATGAAGTACAGATGCTGATTTCCGGGCAGAATGGTTTTATTTGTGAAAATTGTATAGAGCAGGCACATGCGATCGTAAAAGATGGTGCATCCAAAACAGGATATTCACCTGCAGACAGCATGGATGAGCTTAAAAAACCAAAAGAGATCAAAGAATTCCTTGATCAGTATGTGATTGGACAGGATCAGGCAAAAAAGCAGCTTTCAATCGCTGTATATAATCATTATAAAAGATTACTTCACGCCCAGGACGAAAACAGGGAGGTGGAGCTTGAAAAATCAAACATTATCATGATAGGGGAAACCGGAACAGGTAAAACCCTTTTGGCGAAAACGATTGCCAGAGAGCTTAATGTTCCTTTCTGTATCGTAGATGCTACTATTTTAACAGAAGCCGGATATGTAGGAGAAGATGTTGAAAGTATCCTTTCAAGACTTCTTATGGTGGCAGATTATGATGTGGAAAAAGCTGAAAAAGGAATCGTTTTCATTGATGAGATTGATAAAATTGCCAGAAAATCAGACAACCCAAGTATTACAAGAGACGTTTCCGGAGAAGGAGTACAGCAGGGATTGCTGAAACTGCTGGAAGGAAGTATTGTGAATGTTCCGCCACAGGGAGGAAGAAAGCACCCGGATCAGAAATATATTCAGGTAAATACCCAAAACATCTTATTTATTGCAGGAGGAGCTTTTGACGGAATCAAAGAAATCATCGAAAGAAGAATGAACAAGCAGGCCATCGGGTTCAGCTCTGAAAAAATCAATAAAACTGACGAAGACGAATATATATTAACAAATATTAATGCAATTGATCTTCGTACTTTCGGATTAATTCCGGAACTTTTAGGAAGATTTCCAATCATCACTTACCTTGATAAACTCACCAAAGAGACTCTGGTAAGAATCATGAAGGAACCTAAAAACTCTATTGTGAATCAATTTGTGGAACTTTTCAAAATGGATGGCACAAATTTGGTTATTACAGACGGAGCCATTGAAAAAATCGTAGAAGAAACTATTGAAAAAGGACTAGGTGCAAGAGGTCTTAGAGGGACCACCGAAAAAGTTCTAGAAGACTATATGTTTTCAATAGGAGAGGAGAAAGATATCATCTTAAATGAAGATAATGTTTTGATTAATAGATAAAAAATTTTTTTTTTAAGAAAAATAATAATACCTTTGCGGGTGAAGATTGTATTAACACACAAATAATTTATACAATGAGAAAAAGTTTATTTGCTATAGGTCTTTTAGCAATTAGTTATTCTGTTCAGGCGCAGATACTATGTCATGTTGACACTAATGCTAATATGTATGTGAGCGAAGGCACCCTAGTTTATAGCGGTGGAGGTGTACAAACAAAGGGTAATGGCCTTTTGGACGTGCATGGAAATATTATGGTTGTAGGATCTGGTACAGATGCTTTTAAGACAATTAATGCTGCCGGAACAGGTGATAAAACTGACGGTGGAAATATCATCTTAAGACTTAATACCCCTGCTTCTTTTGCTACTTCCACGTATGGCCAGCTGTACATCGATGGGCTATCCCAGTCCAACATTACGGGTATTGTAACCAAAGAGTACAGAACTACAAGTAATGGTAGTGGTAATTATTTCCAACAAGTTGCTTTGCCTTTCTATGGTAAAGCTTTAAGCTCATTATCTACTGAAGTTGGTAAGACTTTCAATACGGGGAGATACAGCAATCCGATTCTTAAGTGGGACAACGCTAATGCAGTTTCTGCACATTTTACAAATTTAGCAACTACAACTACTGATGGTCCGGGATATTATATGCTGAAAGTGACCAATAATGATTGGAATCCAAGCACACCTGCAACCGGAACAGTATTCAATATTAACGGAAAGCCATATGCTCCGTTAGCTGGAACTGTAACATTGCAGAATGGAGGAAAATCTAATTTGGGACCTTCTAATGTCGTATTCGGAGCTGGTGGTAATGCTGTGAATTCTTACAACGAAAAGTACAACACTTATTTAGATGACAGTTTTGAGTTTACTACAAGCGCATGGGCTGGAACATTTGGACAAAACTGGTATCAGTTTGGTAACCCATTCCTTACCAATTTAGATTTATCTAATATCGGATATACTGAAAGTGTTACCGGATCAGACGGAAATGCTGTAAAAAATATCTGGGGTATTGAATATAACCCGGGTACTGTTGTTACACTTCCGGGAGGTTCTACGTATGCTACAGGTGCTCAGGTGGTTACTTTTGTTACTACAGGTGATGGTGTTGCTCCAGCTGTTGGAGATGTTGATAATGTAGTAATGAAACCTATGCAGTCATTTAAAATAAAGTTAAGAGACAATACAGCTCAGACTTTAGATTTTAATACACTGAGAAGATTCAAATCAACAGCAAGAGCAGCAGGTACCCCTAACGGTGTAAATGCAGCCAGAATGGCTGGTAAAGGTACAAACAGTACAGTGAAACAGCTTGGGGTAATCGGTCTTGATGCTAATGGTAAAGAGATTTCCAGAACATATTATGTGGTTTCTCCATCATTTACAACAGGACACCAGGTTTCTACAGCTACAACAGTTCAGGCTTCAGCAGGTACCAGAATCATTGGTACTTACGAAGAAGCGCTGAATGGTGGGTATGATAACAATTATACTAATTATTGGTTATATATTAACGAAGCTAATGAGAGTAACTTCCAAGGTAAAAATGTTAAGTTAGTTAACTATAAACTTGATCAGGTTAAATCTTATAAGTTCGAGATCAGAGAAAATGCAGAACTTATTCCTGCTGGGACACACCAGTTATCTTCAGGAATTGGTTTCTATTATAAAGCGGAAAATGGAAATTTAGTACAGGCTAAACAAGGAGATGTTGTAGCGGTAACAAATGAAGAAGCTAACTTGTATTACGGTGAGCCAAGTAATATTACTTTGGCTGTAGATAAAACAGCTCCTAGTGTTTCAAGAACACTTGTTGTTTACGATCCATCAGTTACAAATTACATTGTTAGATTTGATCCAAAATGGAAAAAAGCGGACATTCAAGTTTATGATATGAGCGGTAAACTGGTAATCTCTAAAAAAGCGGTTGAAACATCCCGAGATTTTGTAATCGAGCTTGATGGCTCAGTTAAAAATTCATATGTTGTAAAAATCGTTTCTGATAAGGGAGAAACTGTTAATACTAAAATCTTAAAATAAACCACATGAAAACTATTAATAAACTAGTTCTGGCGTTTTTCCTGTTTGCTGTATCTTTAGCAAATGCCGCTCCACCACAACCAGCAATCCCGGGAGGAGGAGGAAACGGAGGAAATGGTACCGGGTCACCTGCCTCACCAATTGATATGTATGTATATGTACTTGGTATCGTAGCAATTGGATTTATTGTTTACTTTACAAAAAAGTACAAGAGCGTAAAAGCATAAAATTTTATTAAAATAATATTAAACTCTCTGATTAGTCAGGGAGTTTTTTTATTTTTACTATATGAAAAAAATTTATATGCTATCTGCAGTTTTAACTGCATTTGCTCTGCAGGCTCAATTTACTGTTACAATTCAGACTCCGGCAGATTTTAAAGATCAGGACGCTATTTTATATACATTAAACGGATCGAAAGATATTATTGTTACTAAAGAACAGAGTAAGAATAGTACGTGGACTTTTAAATATCCGGGCCATTATATGGGGATGATGAAAGTCTATTTCCCTGGCTCCAATAATACCGTAAGCTTTATTTCTGAAAATAAAAATGTCAACTTTAAACTGGATATTCAGAATAATAAAGTGAAGGATGTTATCTATCTGGATGAAGCCAATAATCTGATGAGTAAACAACAGGAGGGTTCACAAAAGAAAGAGCTTATTTTACCGGCTTTAGCACAGATTAAAGAATACTATAAAGATAATACCGACTTTGGAAAAGCGTTGAAAACAGAAATTGACAGGCTTTCCGGTGCATCAAGCTCTATTGATGCAGCGCAACACCCGTTTATTGCTTATTACAATACGAATTACAACAAGTTCCTTTCCAATTCTCCTGATTCCGTGAAAAAAGCAGATCAGGAAGAAATAATCAACTTTCTGGACAAATCCGGTGATATGCTTGAAAGCTCATCATTACTAAGACCTTTGTTGGTCGCTTATCTGAATTCAGGAGGGAATACAAACGTTACGGCGTCTGTTGATAAGTTATTGGATCGTTTAAAAGTAGAAACTCCAAGAGGGCAGACTGTATTGTCAGAATTGATTGATATTTTTGATGTCTATCAGATGGATGAATATAAGAGTAGATATCTGTCTCTTGCCAAAAATCTTAAGTGTACCATTAACGATAGACTTGCTTCTACGTTGAAATCGAACGCCAACATTGAAATGGGGGCGGTTTTCCCTAATTATAAGTTCCAGTCACCTGTTAATACCACTGCCAAATCATTACATGATATTAAAGCAGATAAAAAGGTTGTTGTCTTCTGGTCGTCCACATGTTCACACTGTGAAAGTGAACTTCCGAAACTTCTGGAAAAATACAATGACCTGAAATCAAAAAATATCCAGATTGTAGGACTGTCTTTGGATGTGGATAAGAATTCATATACCAAAAAAATCGCTGCATTTCCCTGGGTGAATGATTCAGAATTGAGAGGATGGAACAGCAGTTACACAGATTTGTATAATATTCATGCAACTCCGACGTATTTTATTTTGGATGCTAACAATAAGATAATCAGCAAACCAGATCATGTTGGAGATGTTTTAGAATATTTTAAGGTAAAATAATTTTGGAGGTAAAGAAATATTTTCTATATTTGCACCACCAAAACGGCGAGGTAGCTCAGTTGGTTAGAGCGCAGGATTCATAACCCTGAGGTCACGGGTTCAATTCCCGTCTTCGCTACAATAAACCGCAATCATTGATGTAGTGATTGCGGTTTTTACTTTTAAAAGAATTAATACTTTACTCTTTAATTCTTTCAACTCAATTTTATTTTTAATAATTTAAGTCTTCTGATGGAGTATTAAGGGAATAATTATACTTTTCAGCGCTGGTACTGAGATCATTTATTCGTCTGACGTTATTATCTCTTTTATATTCGCCTTTTTGCTGTCTTTTTTTGATGATCTTATTGTCAGTAATAGGAAATCCTTTGTTTCGCTGAATTATGGCTGTAATGGCCTGTATAAAAGGAAAAGTATATTGCGTTTCCGGAAAATAGGATCATAGAAGTGGGCATCTTAAAAATAAAGAATAAAAAACCGTCTTACGCATCTGTAAAACGGTTTTAATGTTTTTTAAAAGCTTATCAAACCTGATATCCGAGCAGCTTTCTGATCTGATAGAAGAATCTTTCAATCAGTCGCAGATCCTGTGTGACAATCTCTGCACTGCCTCTAAGCTCTTTATCGAATGTAAGTGTTTTATTGTAGCTCGTTTTTAATCCTTTTGGCAAAATCACATCTACATAGTAGTTTCCTTTATCATCAGGAATCAGGGAGATGTTCTGTACTTTTCCTTCGATGATACCGTACTCCTGGAATCTGTAGTTATCCAGTTTAATCAGAACTTTTTCACCTGGAGTTATTTTTCCTGAGTTTGTTGTAGGTACGGACATTCTGCCCACCAACTGCTCTTTATTTTTAGGAAGAATAGAAAGGATAGGTTCACCTACCTTTACGAATTGATTCTCGCCAAAAAACTGCTGAAAACTGGCAACACCGTCTGTGGATGAGATCACCAGATAGTTCAGCTCCCACTGTTTCAAAGATTTTCGCAGCTGTTCAAGAAGCTGCAGGGTTTGTGACGAGTAGGTAATTCTGTCTTTTTCTGTGTTAATGGCAGTTCCGCTTTTGGTTTTATTCAGGTTGGAGATCCCTTCATCCATTTGTGATATGGAAATTTTAATATTCTCAAGATTTTGCTGAGCCTGAAGATATTTAATTTTTTCGTTTTCAAGTTCCATAGCAGAGATAACACCCTGATTAAATAGTTCCTGAGACCTGTTGAAATTTTTCTTAGTCAGATCATACTTTATAGACTCCAGGTTTTTCTGCTGTTTTAACGTGGCAATTCTTACTTTATATTCTGAAATACTCTGATTGGCCGCCAGATTTTCGGGAGCGTATGGCTGTAATCTTGTAAAAAGGGCTTCGTCCTGAAATGCTTTTGCGAAACTGTTGTACTCACCCTGTAATTCACCAAGCTTAAATCTTGAAGCCTGGGCAATAGGGAAGGAGTATAATTGATCGGGGGTGATGGAGTCTACCAGCTTTTTAAGCTCTAAAATATCCTTATAGTTGGCTGCAGACTGCATCACCATCAGGACATCATTTTTTTTAACTTCCTGGTGGTCTTTTATGAATATTTTTTCAATTTTAGAGCTGGTTCGTGCTTCTATTTTCTCCGGAGGATTCTGAGAAGTTACAATAATAGGAGCTGGCACAAATTCCGGATATTTTATAATGTAGCTCATTAAGAGAATCAACAGCAGGATAATAAATATCACCGTATTTCCCCAGCGGATCATCCAATGCGGCGGCTGGGTAAGAATATCCTGTACGCTTTCTGAGCGGAGTTCAATATTGTCTAAAACGTCTTCTTTCATTGTTATGTAGTAAAATTTCCCCCAATATTTCAGGGGGAATATAATTTAAATAATTGGGCAGTTCCCGTCATACCATGATGGTGGCGAAGTGTCTGCATCCGGCGGGCATTCAAAGTGCTTTATGCGGCATGGTACCCAGCTGCCTAGACACCAGGATCCACAGCAGTTGTTGTCTGGAATAATAACACCTCCGCTGACAAATGTCAAATCTTTTCTCGAAAGTTTTTTAAGATTTTTCATGATTACTATTAGTTTTTATTTTTCCTACTCTGTAAGCTTTTCGGATTCCGCTATATGGTGGCTTTATCTTGGTTAATTTCCTAATTCAAGCTGATTTCTTACCAATCTGTAATATTCTCCTCTTAAGTCTACCAGCTCAGCATGGCTTCCTTCTTCTACGACTCTTCCCTGATCCAGTACAATGATTTTGTCTGCATGTCTTACTGTGGAAAGTCTATGGGCAATCACCACTGCTGTTTTGCCTTTGAAGAACTGCTCAAGGTTTTCCATGATCACTTTTTCATTATTGGCATCCAGTGCAGAGGTAGCTTCATCAAACAAAATATATTCAGGAGCTTTATAAACAGCTCTTGCAATGAAAAGTCTCTGTTTCTGGCCACCACTTACTCCAACGCCCTCATTTCCGATTTTGGTGTTATAGCTTAATGGAAGACTTTCAATAAAATCTTTGATATTGGCTATTTCTACAGCGCGTCTCAGCTTTTGTTTATCTATATGATCTTCACCAACAGCAATATTGTTGGCAATGGTGTCATTGAATACATATCCTTCCTGCATGACAACACCGCAATGATCCCTCCAGTATCTTGGAGAAATATTTTTCATATTGGTATTTCCGATTCTGATTTCACCCTGATCAGGATCATAAAACTTCATCAGCAGTTTCAATAAAGTTGTCTTTCCACTTCCACTGGCTCCTACAATTGCTGTCGTTTGCTGATAAGGTATTGTAAGGCTGAGATTTTCAAAAACCGGAACATCGGAACCAATATACCTGAACGACATATCTTTTATTTCAATATCTTGTTTCGGAACATCGGTAACATATTGCTCATTCTTATCTTCTTCATCATCTTTATCGTGGATTTCTCCCAATCTTTCAAGAGAGATTTTAGCATCCTGTGTCTGCTTGATAAAGTCGATAAGCTGAAGAAGCGGGCTGTTCAGCTGTCCGATGATATACTGAACAGACAGCATCATCCCCAAAGTAAGGTTTCCGCTTAAAACAAGTTTAGCAGAAAGAAAACTCACCAGAATATCTTTCATCTGATTGATAAAATTACCTCCCACAGACTGCCATTGTTCTAAGGATAGAGATTTTATCCTGATTTTAAATAGTTTTACCTGAAGGAATTCCCAGTCCCATCGTTTTTGTTTTTCAGCATTATGCATTTTGATTTCCTGCATTCCGTTGATAAGCTCGATGACTTTACTCTGCTCCTGAGATACCTGAGAGAATCGCTTATAATCAAGTTCTTTTCTTTTTTTCAGGAAGAAACTGATCCATCCGATATACAATACTGCTCCAACAAGATAAACAAGGAAAAGCCTGTAATCATAAAACAGTAAGACAATACTGAAAATGATAAGGTTCACCAGTGAGAATAATGTATTCAATGAAGAACTTGTAAGAAGCTGTTCAATTCTGTGATGGTCATTAATTCTCTGCATGATATCTCCTGTCATCCTGGTATCAAAGAAACTTATCGGAAGTTTCATCAATTTAATAAAGAAATCGGAGATGATCGAAATGTTAATTCTTGCTGAAAGGTGGAGAAGAATCCAGCTTCTTATGGTTTCAATTCCCATTCTTCCCAGAAATAACATAATCTGTGCAAGCAAAACCACATAGATAAAATTAATATCCTGGTTCTGGATGCCGACATCTACAATACTTTGGGTAAGAAAAGGAAATATAAGGGAAAGTAAACTCCCACCTAAAAGTCCGATCGCAAGCTGTATAACAAGTGTTTTGTACTTTAGAAGATATTTGGAAAGGAATGTAAAACTTGCCTTACTTTCTTCTGCATCAAATTCTGTTTGAAAGAATGCAGGAGTAGTTTCAAGGATCAGGACAATTCCCTCTTCTGTATTTTCGTTGGCATTTTCTCCAATCCAGGACTTGATGAATTCTTCTCTGGTATAAGTGATCAGTCCATAGCTGGGATCTGAGATATATACTTTGTTATTTTTGTCAATTTTGTATACAACTACAAAGTGATTTTTATTCCAGTGTGCTACACATGGAAATGGAACTTCTTCTTTGAGGGTATTGAAATCGATCTGGACTCCCATTGACCGGAATCCCAGATTTTCTGCGGCATCACTCAGCCCAAGAAGGCTGCTTCCTTCACGGGTGGTTTCGGAGAGGTTACGAATCTGCTGCAGGGATATACTTTTACCATAATACTTACTTACGATCCTGAGACATGTAGGACCGCAGTCTTTGGTATCTGGCTGCTTATAAAAAGGAAACTTTTTTTTCAAAACTACTACTCATTATAAAATGCCGCCAATAGATGGCGACATTTTTGCTTTAATTCAATTATAATTCAATGAAATGGTAAACTGGAAATAGTCCCATTGATCACCGTTTTTCTACTCTTTTACATCTTTTCAGATGGTTATTTTGTTTTTCCTAAGATAGTGAAATTTTTAAATGAAGAAGATTTATTTGCTAAATCTCATCATCCTCGATTAATTCATCAATAAAGAAGGTGATATCTTCGCGATCATACTTATCCGGGAACTGATATCCGTTGATGATAAAGATAGGCGTAAAGCTCAATCCTGCATTACTGTTTTCTTTAGACATCTCTACCAGCGGCTCCAGATTTTCTGAGTTTACTTTTCCTCCGGAAAGAGCATTGATTTTGCCTTCATCCTTGGTTTCAAACCATTCTTCAACAGCGTGTAAAAACTCTTTTTCAGGTTTGTTATGATAAATATGAGTTAAATCTGAAATAAGCTGTGTATATTTTTCTGGAGCTCTGTCCGGGCTGTAATTGAATCTCATCTGCAATGAAATATCATCAGGATATTTCTCCAAAAGTCCTTCCACCAATTTATGCGCATCTTTACAGAAACCACAGTATGGGTTGGAAACGATAGAAATACGAAGCTTGGCATCCCTTTTTCCAACAGCAAAAGTTTCAGTATCCTGAAATTTTATTTTTGGATTTTGTTCCATCTGATTTTTGAAAAGGTCATAGTTTCTTTTGAATCTGAGATTTTTTGCATTCGATTTTTGCAGCGTTTCTTTTTGCTCAAGAAGAGTATTGAAATAAATAACTGCCGAAAATACAAGAGCCCAAAGAATAACAGTCAATAAAAGAGTTCCCACACTGAATGACAGATTCTCGAAAAATAAACTGCTTACTACGATCTGGACTACAAGAATTGAAATGATCAAAAGACATACTCTGCAGAATGTTTTTTCTATAAATACCTGAATGTACAGAGAGTACCCGATGGCAAGTACAGAAACGAATGTAAATCCTTTTACAATATAAGCCGTAGCTGGTAAGAACAGACCTAATACAGCGAGTCCTGTAAAATAAATCAGAGAAAAATCTGCAAATTTTAAACCCAGAATACTGGTTTTATCCTGTTTTATAATTTTATCACAGGAGTTGGCTGTCTGGCTTGCTGCTGCACCTCCGCCTCCGCATATACTTCCGATAACCGTAGAGGTGTTTCCGAATTTCTGGTTGAAAATTTCCAGAGAAATATAAACTCCTGCTAACGAAAGAAGATTGAATATAGCTTCATAGATGCTTTGGCTTATCAAAGAATAAGCAAGAACGGCAGCAAAAATAATATAAAGGACCGGCTTGAAATTAAATGTCAGTTTGCTTTCTGCATTTTCTGTTTTTTCAAACAATAATACAAAGTCCGTTGATTTATTATAAAGCTCCTCTTTACCGAAAGTTTTTGCTTTTTCCGAATATACTGAATAATTGCTTCCTGACTTTTTTACAAGAGAGAATGAATTCTCAACAATGGCAATAAATTCCTCCGGAAGTTCGTCCCAATATTCTTTGTCAAGTTCATAAGCGTCATTTTTTACCCCCATAAAGTTGAGTGTGTCACTGAATGCCAGTGCAGATGGGTAATTGGGATGAGAGTTGAACTGGAAAATAAATTCCTGTTTATCTAGTTTTAGATGGTTGATTAGTTTGTCAAAAATCATATTAATATTTTTATCTAAAATACACAGATGTTTTAAATATACAAAAAAAAATCTCCTTTATTAGTGAGATATAAACGGATGTTGGTAGATTTTATTTGATCTTCAGTATTTTATTTCTTGAATCCGGATACGAAAGCAGTTCTTGGAATATGCCTTTTGTATTATTCTTTGAGTAATTGATGTTTTACTATTTTAAGCGGGATTATTTTAAGAAGGAAAGATCCATTTCCCACAGGCAGGTATTCTAAAGTTTTCATGGTTAAGCGTACATTAAATGTTGCCTGTAGGAAGTAAAAGGATCTATTAGAAAAAGTATTTCGTGTTTTTACCTGAGACAAAGATGCATTCATAACTCTGGGAATGCAAGAAAGGGATGTCGGAATTGATCAATTTTGGATAATCTATTATCCGTTCCTGTAGGATTGCGTTGATGGAATGAATTAAGAAAATAGAAAAGTGTACCATTATGCCTTTACAGGAATATAACACAAGGTCCTTTACTATTTCGATTGATTTTTATGGAAATGTAATACTTGATAATCTTTGTGGACTTTAATTCAAGCTGGGATTATTTGTCAACATATCTGATGCTAAAGAGCTTGGGAGATCATATGGTATAATGGCAGTTATGTGGAAATTTCTATTTTGAGACAATAAACGGAATCGATATAAAAATGAATGGATTTTTATCTGAGAATATCCTGGATTATGAAGTTCAGATTTTTGGAAATATCATATAAAATACTGAGGATAACTCCAACTTTAAAACATAGGAAATAAAGCTGAGAAATAATATTTTTTATGTAAACAAATGTTTTATTTTGTTATTATTTTATAGCTTGTAGTGGGTTTTACCCTTGTTTTGTTTATTAAATTTCGATATTCTATGTAATTTGTAACAAACAGAAATGAACTCAAAAAAACTTAAAAAATCATAAAGTTTTCATAAAGTTTTAAAAAAGGATAGAAATGTTTTTGTATTTATAAAATATGTCGTACTTTTACATCGCCTTGAATGAGGGAACAAGTCAAGGTAATAAATTTTTTTTCATCATTTGTGTTTTTAGAATCGTATCGCCTGATACGATTCTTTTTTTATGTTTTCTCATAGCTTAAGAGAAGATCAATAAAGTAAGAATAGGTAACAGAGCCTTCCTGCTGATTACTTTTCAGAAACAGGTTGTTAGTAAATCCAAAGAATTCATCAAGCCATCCCTGATGCTGAAAAATAAAACTTTTTTCATAAGCACGGTCTCTTTTCATGGCGGGAGAATACTGGTGAAGAATATTCTTTACAAATTCAGGATCTTTCTCCACAATAAATCTTAAAAGACTTTTTAAAGTGAAAAATTCAGTACTGTATCTCAACTCAGGATTACCGGAATGAATGCCTATTAAGTACCCTATAAAATTAGCTTCCTGCTCTCTGGCAAAGCCAAGCTGATGTGAACTTTCGTGCGCTGTGGTGAAAGGGATTAATGTATGAGGCAGCTCAGTATTATACTGGGCTTCAGCTGTAAAAGGATTATAATAGCCTAGAATTCCTGTAAAGCTCATTACATTTTTGAATAAACTAGGCTTGATGTCCAGTATCTCCGGAGCTTTTTTATCGGAAATATAAGAAGGCAGCTTGGTCTGCTGATTCAGGATTTCCTTTTGAATAGATGTAAGGTTTGTGATTATAAATACTCCGTTGCTGTCCTCCTGTGTATACTGTCGTGTTGCCTTACACTTTTTAAGATAAACAAGAGCCAGTTTTTTTGCTTTTTCTATATCCGGTTCATTCTGGCTGGAAAGTTTTTTAATAATAGGAACCTGAAAATACAGCATTCCCCAAAAGATCTGATAAATAAAATAAAAGATATTCATGACGATAAGAATTTTTCTCATCGAATCACTTCTTTGCTGCTTTTTGAATAAGGTGATGAAACAGTATAAAAGAAAAGCTCCCAGCACAATATAGATCAAATCCCCGACAGAAAATGGAACCCAGCTGAACAGCACCTGATGAAGCTCTTTCTGAAATTCAAAAAAGCGTTCAAAAAAAGAAATCATTATTTTGGATTTTGAAAATCCATAAAACAAAAGAAATTGGGCAAGTAATACACCTGCCCAAAATCTTTTTTTCTTATATATATTTGTTGTTATATTAATGACCACTGCCTTTAGATATTTTATCAAGATCAATGCCCTGGGCTTTCAGAATCCCACTTACACGGATCGCATAGAATGCAAGATAAGCAAAACAAATAACCCCTACGATATAACTGAAATGAATATTGGTAATATCTGCAACATATCCCTGTATAACGCTTACAATACCTCCTCCCATAATCATCATGATAAGGTATCCTGAACCCTGGTTAGTGTGTTTTCCAAGCCCGTTGATAGCCAATGCGAAGATACACGGCCATAGCGTAGAGCAGAAAAGACCTACACTGGTAAATGCATATACAGATACCATTCCTGTAGTGAACATCCCTATAAGTAGAGCGGTGATCCCTGCCAGAGAGAAGATCAGAAGCATTCTTGCCGGGTTTCCTTTGCTTAAAATATCACAGATAATCATTGCGATAATGATAAATCCATATACATAGAACGGAGAAAGATCATGATCGGCAATAGCGTTTACCAATAAAAATACACCGAATGCAAGATAAGGAGCTAAGAATCTTAAGATCTTTTTGAATCCTGCATTGACATCAAATGCTTCTACAGCACCTGTCCAACGGCCAATCATTAATGATGCCCAGTATAAAGAGATATAAGGTGCTACCTCTTTCGTTTCAAATCCCAAGCTTTTTTCCATATAAGCAGGAAGGTTACTGGCTGTGGAAACTTCTACCCCTACATAAACAAAAATAGCGATCATTCCCATCACCAGCTGAGGATACTGGAATGCTGACTTTCTATGTTCTCCCGGAGTTGCATCATCGGTGTCCTCAGTGTTTGTTGGAGTTACTGCAGGAAGAGAAGAGAATTTAAGCATTAAAGCTACCAGAGCAAAAGCTGCTCCTAATATCAGATAAGGTGTTTTTACACTTTCTATACTTGCTTCCGTGTTGGCAGCACTTGCAGATCCAAAAATAGCAAATGCAACGATAAGCGGTCCAATAGTAGTTCCTAAGTTATTAATCCCTCCTGCCATTGTTAGCCTCTGAGATCCCGTTTCCGTAGGACCTACTTCAATAGCAAGCGGATTAGCAACAATCTGCTGAAGAGAGAATCCTAAACCTACAATAAATAACCCTGAGATCATTAAAGGGAAAGAATGCATATTGGCAGCCGGGTAGAACAATAAGGTTCCCAATGCGGAAATCAGAAGCCCCACAATAAGACCATTCTTATATCCGATTTTATTGATCAAATCCTGTTTAAGGCTCTTTGATACAAGCATATAAATTAAAGAACCTACAGTATACGCTACATAAAAGCAGATCTGTACAAGCATACTTTCAGTTTGGGATAGATTGAAGGCTTTTTGAAAAACAGGGATCAGAATATCATTACTGGCTGCTACAAATCCCCAAAAGAAGAATACAGTAACCAACGGAATGAATTGGGCCCAATTGGTTTGTTTAGAATAATTTGACATATTTATTATAGATTTCACAAACAAATATAACTATTTCCTTTCAACGGAATACCTGATTAAGGTTTTTTTTATTGTCTCATAAGCCTCTGCTTTTGAGTCTTTTGGAGAATCTGAAGGCTCAATGATGCCATTGTAATATACCTTTACCCTTCCGGGAAAGCCTTTTGAGTTTTCAAAAGGGAACATTTCTTTAAGTCCCACAAAGGTATAAACAACGATAGGAGAATGATGTTTTGAAGACAGTATAAATGCACCGTCCTTAAAATCATCCAGGATAATAGAAGTGTCATCCGGCACACCGCCTTCAGGAAAAATCGCGATACTGTTACCTTCTTCCATCTTCTCTGCACATCTTCGGTAAACATCTGCACGGCTTTTTGCACTCGCTCTGTCTACCATTACACATATCCTTTTATATATAGTTCCGAAAATAGGAATCTTAACCAGTTCTTTTTTTCCTACAAAACAAATCGGATGATCAGGAAACAGAATACATACAAGCATGATATCCATAATAGACGTATGATTGGAGATAAAGACATAAGGGATATTTTTATCTTTTTCCTGTTCCGAAAGTTTAATCAGGTCATATCTGAAACCCATTCCGTAGAACATACCGAAACACCATAGCCTGACCAGTTTATAGCCGTATTTATAATGCTTTTTATTAAAGGATAAAATGTAAACCGGGATCCCAATAATAACTGTCAGAAAAAATGCCAACAGCAGCAACCAGAATCTCCAGAGATAATTTAAAATTTTTGTCACAGCCTAACCGTTAAAAATTACTTTCTTTTTTATCGAATAATTCAGAATGGAAACCAGCAATATTGCTGCAATTTTACTGATCATTTCCGGGCTCAAGGTATAAAAAAATAAATTGATATTATCTTTAAATACGAAACTGTAAAATACCTGGAAAAAACCTAAGCTGAGTAATGTTGAAAAAAAAGATACTACCATAAAATAAGCAAATTCTTTTCTCTTCGAATGTTTTCCCCTTTCAAATACAAACCAGATGCTCAGAAAATAATTGGTAATAATCCCGCAGCTCGTGGAAAAAATGTTGCTTAAAGGATAGTGTACTCCGTAGAAATTGGTTTCCTTTACAAAGAAGTGCGGAAGATAGGTGCTGAAAATCTTAAAGCTTCCTATTTCTACAATGGCACTCAGTCCTCCTGCAATGATGAAGAACAAAACCTGTTTCTGGCGTAAGAGTATTTCTTTCATTTAATAAGTATAAAACTAAACATCTTTGTACATATCGGACAGTCTGCCAGGTTGATTTATCTCTCACAATATAAACACCTTAGAAAATTTCTTCTGTTTATAACGGTTTTTAAATCCCAGCAGTTATACCGCTTGACAATATGAATATGCAAATTTATAACTATATGTTAAACACTGAAAAAAGTTGTTAAAATATTTTTTTTAATAAAAATTATTTCTAATTTTAATATTCAGAATGATGTAATAAAGACCTGATAATAAATTCATTTTCAACTCCTTGTGTTGATGGTTTTTTCTATCTTGTAGTGCACGGTTAAGAGCATATACTCCAACTTTTTTATGACCCAATTATTAATAATATTTGTATGAAACGTCAAAACAAATACAGAAAATTCCAGCTTCAACAGAAAAATATTGAGGCTCTTGAGAAAGAAAATTCCCGCTTCAAAAGAGTGTATTCAGAGTATGAAAATATGTCAAACGAATTGTGGAATCTTGAAAACTCCACTGGCGATCCGGTGCCTGATGATTTTATCAATGCAATGGAATTACAGACTTCCTATCTTGAAGATGAAATAGAAGATTGGCTTTTACAATTCAATGAAAAAAAAACACAAATCAAACATTAATGATTTTAGACAGCTTCCAGGTTGTTTTTAAATGCTAATTGAAGATAAATTCATAATTTAGCACCCTTAAATTAAAATCTAAAATATGGTTGCTATTGTAGATAGTGGTTCTACTAAAACGGATTGGGTAATTCTTGATGACTTTAAAAAAGTTTTTCTGAAAACAGAAACCATCGGTTTCAATCCGAATTTTATCAACAGAGAACTTATCGCTCCTGAAATACAGAAAAATAGCAATCTGATATCGGTTAAAAATTCAATTACCAAAGTCTTTTTTTATGGTTCCGGATGCGGAGTGAAAAAAAACTGCGAAACCATAGAAGAAGAGCTGACAAAAGTTTTTGGAAAAGCAGAGATTATTGTGAAGGAAGATCTGATGGCTGCAGCCTATGCAGCATACAGTGGAAAACCTGCTATCGTGTGCATTCTCGGCACAGGATCTAATTCCTGTTTTTTTGACGGTGAAAATGTGAAGATAGAATTGCCTTCGCTGGGATTCCTGATCGGGGATGAAGGAAGCGGCAGTGCTATCGGAAAGCAGCTGGTACGCAGATATTTTATGAAAAAACTGCCTGCGGATCTTCATAAAGAATTTGAAGCAGATTATCAGCTTACCGTAGAAGATGCATTGAAAAACATGTATCACACGCCGAGACCCAATGCATATCTGGCGAATTTTACCAAATTTGTAATCGAAAGAAAAGATCATCCTTATTTCAAAGATATGGTTTTTGAAGAAATGAAAAGTTTCTTTGAATACCAGGTTCTTCCTTATGAGGAGGCGCATGATGCCGAGATCAATTTTATTGGCTCCATCGCTTATTATTATGAAAATATACTACGTTCTGTAGCTGCAGAACTTAATTTAAATGTGGGACATGTTGTGCAGAAACCAATTGAAAGCTTAGTAGATTACCACATTAAATATATACTTTAACAAAAAACAAAATTTTATGTCAAGTAACAACAATCGTGACGAAAAGAACTTTAGCCAGGCAGCGCTAGATTATCATAAAGCAGAACCCAAAGGAAAAATTGAAGTTATCCCGTCAAAGCCACACTCTTCCCAAAGAGATTTATCATTGGCTTACTCTCCGGGAGTAGCGGTTCCTTGTATGGAAATTCATGATAAGCCGGAAACTGTATATGATTATACGGGAAAAGGAAACCTGGTAGCAGTCATTTCTAACGGTACTGCCGTACTTGGACTGGGAGACATCGGTGCTGAGGCTTCAAAACCGGTAATGGAAGGGAAGGGACTATTATTCAAGATCTTTGCAGATATCAACGTTTTTGATATTGAGATCGATGAAAAAGATCCGGATAAATTTATTGAAATCGTAAAAGGAATTGCTCCTACTTTCGGAGGAATCAATCTTGAAGATATTAAAGCTCCTGAAGCTTTTTATATAGAACAAAGACTGAAAGAGGAGTTGAATATTCCTTTGATGCACGATGACCAGCACGGAACAGCTATTATCTCAGCTGCTGCGTTGATCAACTCTCTGCAAATTGCCAATAAAGATATTGATAAAGTAAAAATGGTGGTGAACGGAGCTGGTGCTGCAGCTATTGCATGTACCAAGCTTTATATTTCATTAGGACTGAAAAAAGAAAACGTTCTGATGTGTGACAGTAAAGGCGTAATCAATCATAAAAGAGAAAACCTTACTCCTGAAAAATTAGATTTCATCGCTCAGACAGATATCGAAACATTAGAAGATGCTGTAAAAGGATCTGATGTTTTTGTAGGATTGTCAAAAGGAAACGTAATGACTCCTGAGATGTTGCAGAGCATGAATGAAAATCCTATTGTATTTGCTCTTGCCAACCCTGATCCGGAAATTGCTTATGATCTTGCACTGGAGACCCGTAAAGATGTGATCATGGCTACAGGTAGAAGTGATTATCCTAACCAGGTCAACAACGTATTGGGATTCCCTTATATCTTCCGTGGAGCATTGGATGTACAGGCTACAGGAATTAATGAAGCCATGAAACTCGCTGCGGTACACGCTATTGCTGATCTTGCAAAAGAACCGGTACCGGAAGCTGTAATTTTAGCATACAATGTTCAGAACCTTCAGTTTGGAAGAGAATACTTTATTCCAAAACCATTTGATAACAGACTGATCACAAAAGTATCAAGCGCTGTAGCAAAAGCAGCTATTGAAAGTGGTGTTGCCAGAAAAACCATTACGGATTTTGACGAATACGAGCACCAGCTTTTAGACAGAATGGGTAGAGATGAAAGATTGGTAAGAATGATGCAGAGCCGTGCGAAATCCAATCCGAAAAGAATTACCCTTGGAAATGCTGAAGAATACAATGTATTGAAAGCTGCCCAGATTCTTTATGAAGAAGGAATTGCTTACCCAAGCCTTTTAGGGGACAAAAAATACATCAAGGAGCAGATGGAGCGTTACGGAATTACTCTGGATGTTCCGATCATTGATCCAAGTGATGACGATCAGAAAGAAAACAGAAAAAAATACAGAGAAACTCTTTGGAAACTTCGTCAGAGAAAAGGAATGAACGAGTACAAAGCGAAGAGATATGTACGCCAGAGAGACTATTTCGGACCTTTGATGCTGAAACATGGTGATACAGACGGACTTATCGTAGGATTCTCTAAAAACTATACTTCTGTTTTACGTCCTGTTTTAGAAGTTATTGAAAAAGATAAAGGAGTAGATAAAGTAGCGGCCATGATGATGATCTTGTCTGAAAAGAAGCCTATTTTCTTCGCAGATACTTCGATCAACCAAAACCCTACAGCAGAAGATCTTGTGAATATTGCTAAAATGGCTGAATTTACAGTAAAGTCTTTTGCGATTGAACCAAGAATTGCAATGCTTGGATTTGAAAACTTTGCTGCGATTTCTGAAACTTCCAAGAAAGTAGCAAAAGCAGTAGGAATCCTTCATGAAAAATATCCGAAAATGGTTGTGGATGGTGAAATTCAACCTGATTTTGCAATGAACGCAGACCACCTGAGCGATTATCCATTCTCAAAATTAGGAACTACTCCTGCCAACACATTCATCTTCCCGAATCTGGAAAGTGCAAACCTTTCTTACAAAATTCTGAGAGGTATGAAAGTAGCACAGGTTATCGGACCTATCTTAATGGGATTAAAGCAGCCGGTACACGTACTTCAGATGCGTTCAAGCGTTGATGAGATCGTAAACCTTGCTACCATTGCTGTTCTTGATGCTCAAAGAAGAGAGAAGAAATAATACAGAACTGATGGCATCACTCGAAATAAATAATCCATCTTTCTTATTTCAAAATTGACACTTTAAACCGTGTACAGATAGTAAAAAGGCTCCATATTTTGGAGTCTTTTGTTTTTCTGTTAATTCCTTGAATTCTTATTTAAAATTTAAGTTAAAAATCATTCGTACATCAAATGAAAACATTAATTAGTTTAAATTGCTATATTTGGGAGTTTTAAAAATTAATAATGATATTTTCTTTACAAGGCACTGTTCAAGAACTTACGCCTACTTACGCTGTCATCAATGTTCAAGGAGTTGGTTACTATGTGGGAATCAGTCTGATGACCTCACAGACGCTGGTTTTGAATCAGCAGACCTTTTTATTTATTCAGCAGATCATTCGTGAAGATGCTCATCTTCTCTTTGGATTTAACACACGTTCAGAAAAAGAAATGTTCAATCTGTTAATAAGCGTTAATGGAGTAGGAGCTGTTTCAGCATTGATTCTGTTGTCAACATTGAGCCTTGATGAGATTGCTTCGGCGATACTTTCCGGAAACAGTGCATTGATCCAAAAAGCAAAAGGAATTGGTGCAAAAACTGCCGAAAGGATTATCGTGGATCTTAAAGATAAAGTACAGAAATACAGCGATCCAAACGCGAACATTTCTGTGATGGTGGATAATAAAATTAAGGAAGAATCGTTATCTGCATTAGAAGTTTTAGGCATTCCTAAACGAACAAGCGAGAAGATTGCGGATAAAATTATCAAACAAAATCCAAACATCTCGGTAGAAGAATTGGTTAAACAAATCTTAAAAAACATTTAACATTTGGTGGCGAATATTAAGCATCTTAACATATATTTGTTCCTGTCGTTCCTGTGTATGTCTGTAAATGCCTTTGGGCAGGCACAGAAAGATACAGCGATCATAAGAAAACAATATGAAGTGGCCGACCCTACGAGGTATGAAGCCTATTACGACATAAAAACCGGGATGTACTATGTATATCCAAAAATCGGAAATACCATTACAGGTCCTCCTACAGCCATGTCTCCGGAAGAGTATAAAGAATATATGCTTGCCAGCCAGACAAAGGCCTATTACAAGGAGAAATCTGATAAATATAATCTTCTCTTCAGAAGAGACAGATCTGATGCCAGAAAGAAGGGGCTTATTCCTTCATTACAGATCAACAACAAGCTTTTTGAAACCATTTTCGGTGGTAATAAAATTGAAATCATCCCTTCAGGATACGCATCCCTGGACTTTGCAGGACTTTACCAGAAAATAGATAACCCAATGATCCTGCCTCAGAACAGGACCAGTTTTACCTTTGATATCGATCAGAGAATTCAGTTGGGATTATTGGGAAAAGTAGGGGAAAACCTTCAGTTAAAGGCCAATTATGATACCCAGAGTGGTTTTGCTTTTGAAAACAGAATGAATCTTGTATGGCAGGCAAAAGGAAGCTGGAAAGATCTTCAGAGTAAAGGTCTTGGGAATGTAGATAAACCCAACGAAGGAGGAGAGGATAAAATCATCAAAAGAGTTGAATTTGGTAACGTAAACATGCCGCTTTCAACCAGCCTTATCCGTGGTTCACAATCGCTGTTCGGGGTGAAAACAGAATTCCAGTTAGGAAAAACATTTGGAACAGTAGTTCTTTCCCAGCAGCAGGGTGAAGCCCGTAATATTGTAGTACAGGGTGGTGGTGTGATGAACAATTTTAAAGTCAATGCCATTGACTACGAAGAAAACCAGCACTTCTTTATAGGACATTATTTCCTGAACAAATATGATGATGCCTTACTTAATTATCCGCAGATCAACTCAACCATCAACATTACCAGAATGGAAGTCTGGGTATTGGATCAGGGGAACAGTAATCTGGCATATCAGAAAAGTATTATCGGGATCAGAGACCTGGGAGAAGGTCCTGGAGGAGTTACGCTGCCGGATAACTCGCTGAACGGATTGTATGATGAAGTATCACAAGTAGCTGGAACAAGAGAAGCTGGGAAAAATTACAATGCTCTTTTTCAGGGGCATGTCTTCCCGGGAACACCTACTCCCTACAATAACGGAGAAGAATTTGTTCTTGCTACAAAAGCGAGAAAGCTGAATGCTAACGAATTTATCTACCAGCCACAACTGGGATATATTTCATTAAACCAAAAATTGAATGACCAGCAGCTTTTAGCCGTTTCGTACTCTTATACTGTTAATGGAAGTAATAAAGTATACAAAGTAGGGGAATTTTCTGAAGAAAGCCCTGTGCTGATCACCAAGGTATTGAGAGTAAATAACAAGGTGAACACTCAATCTCCGATGTGGGATCTGATGATGAAGAATATCTATTCTATTGATGCGGGACAGGTATCTCCGGATGGCTTTATCCTTAACGTATATTACAGAGATCCAAAAACAGGAGGTAAAGTAAACTATCTTCCGGATACTCCTGTAAAAGATCAGAATTTACTGAAGTTATTTAACTGGGACCGTCTTAATATGAATGGAGATATCCAGAACAATAAAGATGGAAGTAAAGGAGACGGTATTTTCGACTTTGTGAATGGGATTACCATCAGACCGGAAACAGGAAGAGTCATCTTTACCAAAGTACAGCCTTTCGGTAAATTTCTGGAAGCAAAATTAGGAACAAGTGATCCTCAATATATATTTCAGGATCTTTATACCAAACAAAAACAAGAAGCTTCCCAGAGTAACCTTACACAAAGGTATACCATGGAAGGGCGTTACAAAGGTGTTCAGGGACAAGGTATTTCTTTAGGAGCTGTAAACGTTCCTCAGGGATCAGTAAAAGTGGCAGCAAACGGAGTACAGCTTACGGAAGGCGTAGACTATACAGTAGATTATATGCTGGGTACGGTTACGATCATCAATGAAAATGTAAAACAGTCCGGACAGGCCATCAATATTTCACTGGAAAATCAGTTGACATTTAATACCCAAAGAAAAAGATTCTTAGGATTAAATTTAGAAAGAAGATTTAGTGAAAACTTTATCTTGGGAGGAACGGTGATCAATTACTCAGAATCTCCATTGACTCAGAAAGTAAACTTCGGGCAGGAAGCGGTAAACAATACCATGGCAGGGATCAACCTGATGTACAACAATCAGGCACCTTATCTTACAAGATTTGCCAATAAACTTCCTATGGTAAAAACTGAAGCTCCATCCAACTTAAACTTTAAGATGGAAGCAGCTTACTTATTACCTGGATTGAATAAAGGAACAAATAATCAGTCTTATATTGACGATTTTGAACAAACAACCTCTAAAATATCATTAAAAGAGCCGGCAGCATGGAGTTTAGCTTCAAAACCGGAAAAAAATAAATTACCGCCATTTAACACAGTGCCTGGCAATGATGATCTAACAAGCGGATATGGAAGAGGATTATTAACATGGTATAACATCGACCCTAGATTCTGGGGAGTTGGAGGGAAAGCACCTGCAGGAATTACACCGCAGTCTGTATCTAATCACGCTTCCAGAAGAGTACAATATTCGGAGATTTATAATAACAGAGATTTCGTAGCAGGAGAACAAACCTTTACGAATACTTTTGATATCTCTTATTTTCCGAAAGAAAAAGGACCGTACAACGTAAATCCAGTAACAGAACAGGCACAAAGCAGATGGGCAGGGATTATGAGATCAATCAGTGTTCCGAACTTTATTACTTCAAACATTGAGTATGTTGAATTCTGGATGATGGATCCTTACGCAGATGGTAAAACGCTGGGTACTGATCCAAAACTTTTACTTCACTTAGGAAACGTTTCGGAAGATGTATTGAAAGATGGAAAAATGCAGTATGAAAACGGACTGCCAACGCCAGGTACACCATCTTCTACAACGAATTCAAATTGGGGAGTACAGCCAAAACAGCCGCCAATCTTATATGCATTCTCTACAGAAGGAGAGGATAGGAAAGTACAGGATGCCGGATATGATGGTCTTACCTCGGACCAGGAAGCCATGAGATTCGGAAATACGTTTGTAAATCCGGTAACCAATATTGCAGACCCTGCAGTAGATGACTTCGTATTCTATCTTTCGGATAAATTTACAGGAAGTCAGGCAGCTTCAGTAGTGGAACGATACAAATATTTCAGAAATCCGGAAGGAAATTCAGAAGCAAACTCTCTTAACGTAGCTTCACAAACTCCGGATGTTGAAGATATCAATAAAGATTACAACCTGGATCAGACTGAAAACTATAACCAATATGTTATAAAGCTTGATCAGCCAAGTTTGTCACTTGGAACGAATAATATTGTAGATGTAAAAACAGTAAAAGCAACATTCCAGAACGGACAGAGTTCAGATGTTAAATGGTACCTGTTCAGAATTCCTGTAGCGAATTATGATCCAGCTGAAGGGACAGCAGAGCCATCTGTATTGAATAATGTAAGGTTTGCAAGATTGATGCTGGCAGGATTTGATCAGACCTCTACTCTGAGATTCGGAACAATGGATCTTGTAAGATCAGACTGGAGAAAATATACCAGTAAAATTGCCAGTGTAAATGTTCCAAATTCCGACGAAGGAACGGGAACTGTGACAGATCCTAATTTTGAAATAGGAAGTGTAAATATTGAAGAAAATGCATTGAACCAACCTCCATATGTATTGCCTCCGGGAATTGACAGACAGGTATTGAGTGGAAATGCAGGAGCTCAGAGACAGAATGAAGCATCACTTTACATGAAAGTGAAAGACCTTAAAACTGAGGCAAGAGGTGTATTCAAAAATACGACGTTGGATATGAGAAGATACAAAAAGCTGAAGCTGTTTGTACATGCTCACGATCCATTGAACAGAGTGATTGGATTGGATGAGAATACCAAATTCTTTATTCGTTTCGGAAGCGATGCTACTGATAACTATTACGAGTATGAATCATCTTTAAGAATGACTCCTACAACAGCAACAGCTCCTATGGAGATCTGGCCAATGGAAAACGAAGTTGATTTTGATGTTCAGAACTTTGTAGATGCAAAGATCAGAAGAGATAAATCTGGTGTTGCTATTACAAATAGAACCGTTGACACAGGATATCAGGAACCTTATAAAAATATTTATATCAAAGGTAGACCAAGTTTAGGAAATATTACCACCATTATGATTGGGGTAAGAAATGCAGATCCAAGAACAAACTCTACCATAACAAGAGTTCTTTGGGTTAACGAAATCCGTCTTTCTGAAATTGAGAATGATGGTGGATATGCAGGAAATGCCAGCTTAAACTTCAATATGGGAGACCTGGCAACAGTGAATGCCAATGCCTCTTATACATCGGTTGGTTTCGGAAATATCGATTCAAAACCTGCAGAAAGAACACAGTCTACTCAATCCGCATTCAGCATCAATACGGCGATCAATGTAGATAAATTCCTTCCGGAAAAAACAGGGGTGAAAATTCCTTTAAACTATTCTTACTCGCAGACTATTGAAGATCCAAAGTATAATCCTCTGGATACCGACGTAGAATTCAATAAGGCACCGAACAAAGAGCAATTGAAAAAAGTAGCGAGAACCTATACTCAACAGAGAAGTATTGGTGTCGTTAACATGCATAAAGAAAGAGTAAATCCAAATAAAAAGCCTAAGTTTTATGATATTGAAAACGTATCAGTAACTGCTGTTTATAACGATGACTATTTCAGAGATATCTATACCAAGAGAAATTACAGACAGTATCTGAGAGGGTATATTGATTATAACTACACCTTTAAACCGTGGGTACTTAAGCCTTTCAACAAGATGATCAGTGATACAGCAAAATCTACGAAGTATCTGAGATGGGTAAAAGAATTCAATATCAATCCAATTCCTACAAGAATCTCTTTCAGAACTGAAATCGACAGAAACTACAACGAGCTTGAGTTCAGAAATGTGGAAGCAATCCTTAATGGTGATATGAACAGTAATTTCGATGCCATTAGAAACAGAAACTTCTTCTTTGGATGGCAGTATGGATTAGGATTCAATTTTACAAAATCATTAAAACTGGAAATCAATTCCGCAACCAGAACATTAAATGACAATCTGGATGTAAATTCGATGGACAGCAAATCGATTTTCGGAAATATATTCAGAGCAGGAAGGCCGGTATTGTATAATCACAGAGCACAGTTAAACTATAAGCTACCATTCCAATATTTGCCTTATCTGGATTTCATTGATGCAGAAGTAGGATATGGATTTACTTATAACTGGGCGGCGAGGTCTACATCATTGCTTGGATTTACTGATCCTAATACAAATCAGACCGCAAGTTTAGGATCCGTTGGACAAAATACCAATGTGATTCAGGCAACAGCTTCTGCGGATCTTCCGAAGTTCTTTGGCCAGTTTAACTATTTCAAAAATATTAATGCCAAACTTCAGAAACGCAGACAGGAGATGGACTCTCTGAATAATGTGTATGCGAAACAATGGGAGAAAAACAGATACCGATATAAAAAATATAAATTTAAGAATAAGCTTACTCCACTTCAAAGTGCTGCATTCTTCTTAACTTCCTTTAAACAGTTAAACGTAAGTTACAACGAAACGAATGGAACAGTACTTCCGGGATTAATATCAGCACCAAACTGGTATGGATACGGACAGACATTGGGAGGTCCGACACTGGGATTCCTTTTAGGATCACAGGCAGATATCAGAAGAACAGTAATGGAAAACGGATGGGTAAGTAATTCAAATTATATGACAGATCCGTATGTAAGAATGTCGACCAAAGAGCTGAGAGCAGACCTACAGGTGATGCCTATGAATGACCTGAGAGTAGATCTTAATGTGTTGCATACCTTCAACAGTAACTTCTCGCATACAGGATTTAACTATACCAATGGTGGTGTTCCTGATACGGATTTTACGTTTGCCAGCGAAATGATAACGTATTCCAATACTACGTCGCTTCTCAGCACATCATTTAAAGATGGACAGGCAGTTTATCAGGCGATCAGAGAAAACGCAAGAGCGCTTTCTCAACAATTGGGAGGTCCTGGGGCAGTATTGGATAATAACGGATTTGCAAAGCATTACAGCATTGGAAATGCCTATGTATTAATCCCAGCCTTTAGAGCAGCGATGGAAGGAAAATCTGTGTCACCTATGGGTAACCCTAAAAAAGCAGGATTCCCATTGCCAAACTGGAGAATTACCTATTCTGGATTAAAAAATATCCCGATCATCAGCGGGCAGTTCACAAAGTTCGATATCTTACATGCCTATACTGCCACGTATACGGCAACAGGTATTCAAAGTAACGTAGATTATCATGGTAACCCGAACGGATATTATCAGACAGTGGATGATGCCGGTAATGTGAAAAAAAATGATGGAGATAAGATTAACCCATATACATTCGCACAGGTGGGATATGTAGAATCTTTCTCACCGCTTATCGGAGTAGATGTTACCATGAGAAACAATATGCAGTTTGGAATACAGTATAACAGAACCAGAATGATGGTACTGGGATTAGTCAACCAGACACTTACCGAAGATGCGAATACAGAGTATGTAGTAAGACTTGGTTATATTGTCAGAAACTTCAGACTAGGAACAGCCAACATCAGAGGAAGAGGAACAAGAGGAAAAGGAAGTGATCTTAACATCAGAGGAGATATTTCATTAAGAGACAGTAAAACATCCATTATGAATATCCTGTTGAATGATGCTCAGGTTACCGGAGGACAAAGATTGATGAACATCAAACTTTCAGCAGACTACAATGTTTCCGAGAATCTGAATCTGAGAGTGTTCTACGAACAGATGACCTCAAAATATAAGATCTCCACAGCATTCCCGCTGTCTACGGTCAGAGCAGGTATCTCAGCCACATTTACATTCGGAGATTCCGGAGGTGGATTCTAAAAATAATACAAACGTAAAAGTCCTTCAGTTTTGAAGGACTTTTTTTATATCCAATATTTGAAGCTACTATATTTTTGAATACATTTGTACAAAATAAAAATTTAAAAATGAACACACCATCAGAATTAAAGTACACGAAAGATCACGAATGGATCAAGATCGAAGGTAACGTTGCTACAATCGGTATTACAGACTTCGCACAAGGAGAACTTGGAGATATCGTTTACGTTGATGTAGATACTGTAGATGATGATCTTAATGGAGGAGACGTTTTCGGAAGTGTAGAGGCAGTAAAAACTGTTTCAGATCTATTCTTACCTATTTCAGGAAAAGTTATCGAGTTTAATTCAGAATTAGAAGATCAGCCTGAACTGTTAAATACAGATCCTTATGGAGACGGATGGATCATCAAATTGGAAATAGCTGATGGAGCAGATCAGTCAGAGTTACTTTCTGCAGATGATTACAAAGCGATCATTGGATAAGATTTCAAAAATATTTAGTAAGATACTGCCCATTTATTGGGCATTTCTTACTTATATGCTTCTCAAGCCGGGAGAAGAAAACCATGAATATTGGTTCATGTTCAGCGGTATCGACAAGGTTTTGCATGTAAGCATATTCGCAGCACTGGGGTTCTCTTTCATTGCTGCTTTTCCCAAAATAAAATTCTCATACTTTGTCCAGATCATCCTTCTCTATGCTTTCCTTACAGAAATCCTGCAGGAAGAAATGGGATTGGGAAGATCGATGGAAACTTTGGATATCGTAGCAGATACCATTGGATGCTTATTAGGATATTATACCTATAAGTTATTAATCAAGCGTTTCTTTTAACACGCCTTTCAAATCATCACGATTTTATATCCATTTTTTATTCTCTCTTCACCAGTACATTTAAGCTTTTTCATCCTCCAACCCTCCAACTTTCCAACTCTCGAACTTTTTTCAGGAGCTATTTCCTGCTATCCATTCCTACTCCTCGCGCCCGTGCACTCCAACGCTGTCACCCTGAGCGAAGCCGAAGGGCTCCACACCTAAAACCGACCCTCCGACGCAAGCTGCGGGGTAACCATTTCTATCAGGGCTAGGGTAGGAGTCGTTAATGATGAATGATGAGGTTCGGGTTATTGAGTTTCGGATTTCTGGTTTCGAGGTATAAAAGGAACATTGTTGTTGAATTTTCATATTGTAGATTTCTATGGAAACATATTATTGAGTATCAATCTCTATTCCTATTGTGTCATTCCGCAGGAATCCAAACTTCTTTACGAGAGTCTTAAAAGAAGCAAAATGCCAATATAATGTCTAAGGCCTTTTAGCCGTTAGTATTAGCCATGTCATGCTGAGCTGAGTCGAAGCATTGTAATTAATTACGGGTGTAGGAGCTAAACCTTATTACTCTATATAATATATAAATATACTCTTTAGCATTTCCATCCTTCCCATTCTATTATAATATAAATGTATACAATAAAGCAGGCCCCTCTTATCTGTGTAAATCTGCGAGATCTGTGGGCAATGATCATCCCCATACATAAAAAACAACAATCTCCCTTCATTATATATAATCTTCCATCAATAGGAGCGGACTATAATCGTGAGCTTAATCGAAGAAAGCTTATAGTCTGGTCTCTACTATATAATATATACCCTATTTAATCCTTCCACACCTCAAACCCTCGCATCCCGCACCCCGAATCATACCTCTCTCCCCCTCAAACCCTCAAACTCTCCCACACTCCACGCTCTCCCTCCGATTCTCCAAACAAATGTTTAAAATTTTTCTCCCTGCCTTCCAGTCCTTTAGGAATAAATATCACTGTAATGTAAAATTTATGTTAAATAAACTTGTTTTGCGTTGTGGGAAGTTACTATCTTTGCCCCACTGAAAACGAGAGTAGAACAGTAGCGCAGAAGCGCCTTTAGATAGGCAGAAACGATATTACTTCAAGAAAGAGACGGACGAAAAAAAACTTTAAAATTTTTTGTAAAAAAAGTTGCCAGTTTAAAAAGAGTTTGTATCTTTGCAGTCCCAATTAGAGGGAGCGCAGGAGT
>NZ_QGTV01000017.1:0-111098 GCF_003182335.1 Chryseobacterium sp. AG844
TACAACCCTGTGGATTGGACTCAAATGTTTTAAAGATATAGCCAAAGCTTACAAAATCTTTAAAGATCTGTCCACACGATAGTCCGTAGGAGGGGAATGATGGAAGCCGTTATTGTAAAAATTGTTCCCTTCGATTCCTTCTCACAATGCCTATTACCTATTATCTGCAACCTATCACCTGCTACCTAAAAAAACAAAACCGCTCATTGCTGAGCGGTTGTTATTGTTACCAGATTTTGATTCTGTCTTCCGGAGCTTTGTATAATTTGTCTCCTTTTTTCACATCAAATGCTTTATAGAAAGCGTCAACGTTGATTAGCGGACCGAAGCTTCTGAAGTATCCAGGAGAATGCGGATCAGTTTTCACCTGATTCACCATATATTTCTCACTTGATAATGTTCTCCAAACGGTTGCCCAGCTTAGGAAGAATCTCTGATCCTGAGTAAATCCGCTGATTTTCCCTGGGTTTCCTTTGTCTTTTAAATACATCTGAAGAGCGTCATAAGCGATGTTTACACCTCCTAAGTCAGCGATATTTTCACCGTTTGTGAAAGTACCGTTTACAAAAGTTCCTTTTACAGGCTCATATTTGTCATACTGAGAAGCAAGGGCTTTTGTTGCTTTTTCGAAGTTCGCTTTATCTTCCGGAGTCCACCAGTCTACTAAGTTACCATCGGCATCGAACTGTGCACCTGAATCATCAAATCCATGGCTCATTTCGTGACCGATAACCGCACCGATACCTCCGAAGTTTACAGCAGCATCAGCTTTAGGGTTAAAGAATGGCGGCTGAAGGATGGCAGCAGGGAATACAATCTCGTTATTTACCGGGTTGTAATATGCATTTACAGTCTGCGGAGTCATTCCCCATTCTGTTTTATCCACCGGCTTGCCAATTTTAGCTAAATCTTTGTTGTATTGCCATTCCGTAATGTTCTGAAGATTCTGATATAGGTTTCCTCCTTTAGCTTCAGAAACGATATTTAATTTTGAATAGTCTTTCCATTTATCCGGATAAGCAACTTTTACAGTGAACTTGTTCAGTTTCTGCATTGCTTTTTCCTTAGTGGTAGAAGACATCCATGCTAAGTTATTGATATGAACTGCGAAACTCTTCTTTAAATAGTCAATCAGTTCTACCATCTGAGCTTTTGCTTCAGCTGGGAAATATTTCTCAACATACAGTTTTCCGAAAGCTTCTCCCAAAGTACCGTTGATCAATTCAAATCCTCTCTTATTAAGAGCTCTCTGTTCCTGCTGACCTCTAAGGTATTTGCCATAGAAAGCAAACTTCATATTTCCTAAGTTTTCGCTTAAGTAAGAAGCACTTCCGTGGATCATGTGGAATTTAAGATAATCTTTGATCACAGGAAGGTCCTGAGCATTGATCAATTTATCAAAATTCTTGTAGAATCCCAATTCGCTGATAATGACCTTATCCGTATTTACACCTACTTTTTTAAGGTAACCAGGGATGTCTACTCCTTTTACCAACGCTGAAAGTTCAGCCATTGTTTTAGGATTGTACTGAAGCGTGTTGTCACGGCTCTGTTCATTTGTCAGATAGGTATTTGCGACACTTTTTTCAAAGTTTACAATACCTTTTGCAGCCTCATCAGCATTTTTATATCCTAATTCTTTTAGCATTGAAGCTACATATTTCTGATATTCAGCAATAGCTTCTGTATTTTTTTCATTTACTTTCTGATAGTAGTCTCTTCCTAAACCTAAAGTGGCATTTCCTAAATAAACAGCATTCATTTTAGAATCTTTAAGATCTGCATCGACTCCCCATCCGTAAAGAATGTTCTCACCTTCTTTCGTTACAGAAGTAAGGTAGTTCTGAAGATCAGCCATATTTTTAATAGCATCAATCTTATTCAGATTTTCCTGGATCGGTTTGATTCCGTCTGCATTTCTTTTCTCCATGTTCATGTATGTAGCATACAGATCCTGGATCTTTTTCCCTTCACTTCCGTCAGCAAATTTATCTTTCAGAAGAGAGTTCAGGATGGTCATGGAATTGTTATCCGTATCCTCCGCCAGTTTGTTGAAGCTTCCCCAGGTTGGTTTGTCAGATGGAATTTTGGCTGTTTTCATCCATGTTCCACTCACATAGTTGTAAAAGTCATCCTGAGGACGTACAGAAGTGTCCATCAGGCTAAGGTCTAGGCCTTTATCTGTGTTATTCACTGCTACTTTAGCAGCTTTTGCTTGTGCGCTCATAGTCGTCTGAGTACAGATCCCTGCTATTAAAAACAAAGAAAGCGTTATTTTTTTCATTATGATAACAATTTATAGAATATGTATGATTTATTTTGAATTTGTTACTTTTTATAAAAACAAATTTAAATAAATAACATGAAAGCTTCCTAAGTGTGAAGTTGGGAGCAGGAAACCGGAAGTGATGAAAATCCTGAACTTCCAGCCTCATTCTTCCAGCTTCCAGCCTTTATTAGTTATCATGAAGTTGCTATCTCCTGTACATTTCCGGTTCTTTTCAGAACTCCCCAGGACTGCATTTCGCCTTTCAGTGCTTTTCTTAAACTTTTAAATAATACAATATACATCAGCCATCTGTACCCGAATCTCTGTGGAATGATATACAGCAGATTGGCTAATTTTTCCCGCTGCATGATGAATGCCACTAAAGCCAGGGAAGCATCTACCAAAAGGAAGATCAGATAATAGGTAAATATTTTGTCTCCGTTTCCGGAAAGAATTCCAAAGAACATTATCACATCTGACATCGGCGAGAAAAATGGTATGATATATTGGAATAATAAAATATTCGGCATTGCCCAAAGTCCCAATCCTTTATATCTGGGGTTAAGGAAAGTATGTCTCTGTTTCCAGAACATCTGCATGATTCCGTAGGTCCATCGGAAACGCTGTTTTAAAAACTGATTGGCGGTTTCCGGAGCTTCTGTGACGGCAATTGCTCTGTTTTCGTTCGCAACAGTATATCCGGCCTTTAATATTTTCACCGTAATATCACAATCTTCTGCCAGAGTATCGGATGAATAGCCTCCCGTTCCAATAACCACTGCTCTTTTAAATGCCCCGATAGCACCCGGAATTACAGTAATGGCATTAATGTGAGCATACGCCAGTCTGTCGAAATTCTGACTTGTTGTATATTCTATAGCCTGCCATTTGGTGAGCCAGTTGACTCTGTTTCCGACTTTTACATTTCCTGCTACTGCAGCAATCTTTTCTTCAGGATCTGAATTTAAAAATCTTGCAATAAGATATTTTACGGCATCCTGCTGCAGTTTGGTATCGGCATCAATACATACTACGTATTCGGCATCGGTCTGAGCTATTCCGAAATTTAAAGCAGTTGCTTTTCCACCGTTTCTTTTGGTGAAAATTTTCAGCTTCGGATGATCAGGAAATGCCGCTTTTGCTTTTTCATAAGTAGAATCTTTACTGCCGTCATCTACCATAATGATATCAAAGTTGGGATAAGTCTGTTTCAATAAGTTCTGCAGGGAAAACACAATATTCACTTCTTCATTATAAGCAGGAACAATAATGGAAACTTTCGGATAAGATTTCAGAGCCGGAAACTCACCCAGTTTTCTTTCTTTGTTTCTTTCTTTAAAAGCCCAGTACGCCATCAGCAATAACCTGATCAATCCTAATACAATAAAAATAGTAAATAATGCCACGAGAAAATGACTTACTCCATAGATAACGGTAGCCAAAACAAGGTTCAGCTGCATGATGTAATATGACTTCGTTTTAGGCACTTCAGGCATCAGTTCGCTTCTGCTTTTGTGTAAGATATTGGTCAGGTTCGTAAAATGATAGCCCTGTTTCTGAAGCGTCGGAATCAGAATCTTTAAAGCTTTTACCGTTTCTTCTCTGGTATCTCCTCCTGCATCGTGAAGAAGAATGATGTTCCCTCGCTCCTGTTTGACGCCGGCTAATACCCGTTTTACAATTTCATCTGCTTTTATTCCCGGCTGCCAGTCTTCAGGATCTATATTTTCTCCAATATCAAGATAATTCTGCTGTCTGGCCAAAGCTACCGGAATAATCTCTTCCGAAGTGGTAGGTTCAGAGTCAGCGTTGTATGGTGCTCTGAACAGGATTGTACTGTGTCCCGTCACACACTCTATGAGCAAACGGGTAAGTTTCATTTCAAGCAAAGCTCTTTCCGGACTTACTTTTGCGACATTTTCATGCGTAAAGGTGTGATTTCCTATTTCATGTCCTTCTCTATAAATTCTTTTAACAAGCGGAAGGTTCTTTTCTGCATTTAATCCTACCAGAAAGAAAGCTGCCGGAACATGATATCTGGACAATACATCCAAAACCTGTGGCGTATAGGTTTCATCCGGACCATCATCAAAAGTAAGCACGAGTTCTTTCTGAGGAGCACTGCCATATTTCTTCACTTCATAAGAACTTGGATAGGTAACATAGTTTTCGTCTGTGATAATTTTCTCTTTAGGATCAACTTCCAATGTAATTTTTCCGTCATGAGGCGTATTCAGGACATCCAGCACTTCCCCGTCTCCAATGTAATCCACCATGGTCTGCCCTTTTACATTTTCCAATGTTTTTAAGTTCAGTTTGGATAGCCCTGCAAACGTAAGATCTTTATCATAGAAGTTCCATACTCTGCTGTCTTCACTTCCCAGTCTCCAGAGTGCAGTTCCTGCCAAAGGATATTCGGAGGAGAAACGCATTGTATTGAAGATAGAAGCTGCATCATTGAAAAATACAGTGTGGGTAAGATTTTTGGAATCCGTGTAAGAATAATTTAAATTAAACGTATTGTCATTAAAATCTATAACTGCTTTACTGGCACTGGCTTTCGTAATTGCCTGCATGTAAGTAACAGAAGTATTGTCATCCGGATTGGAGCTCCAGTCATAGCCATAAGCTCCAAGGCCCAGAATTATTTTTTGCGGGGAGGTTTGTTTTACAATTTTTCCTGTCTGCTGTTCAATCCATTTCTGAGAAGACACCGGACCGGCATCGCTTCCGGCAGAGTATTCATCATAGGCCATCAGCACAAAATAATCTACATAAGGATTCAGTCCTGGAATGTTGTAATCATCATTGTCCGTCATGATATCCATGGTAACCAGTAACTGATTTTTTTTGAAAGTCTCTGAAAGCTCTTTCATAAAAGCAATCAGATTTTCATCAGAATTCAGGTTCATATCTTCAAAGTCAATATTAATTCCTTTGAAGTGATATTTTTTACATTGCTGAGTGATTTTTTGGATCAGACGGGTTCTTTTCTGAGGATCATTAAGAACTTTTGCCAGCCCTTCTGAACGGAATTCCTTGTCGAAGTTATTACTCAGCATCGGCATGGCAGCCACACCTGTTCTCTTGATCACTTTGTAGCCTTCCGGATCCACATTGGTTTTCAGATCTCCGGTTTTAGGATCAAGGAAAAACCATTCCGGGAAAACAAGATTCACGTGTCTGATATTTCTTTTCAGAGACATCAGAGACTGAGGATCCCAGGCTACATAAAATGCAGAACGGATCCCTCCCGGAAACTGAGCCCAGTTTCTGTTCTGATTTTTATATCTTTCTGCTCTTGCTTTCTCAATTTTGTCGAGATTGGTGTGAATTGTTTTTTCAGAAATAAAGCTTCTGAAACCTTTATATTCTTTAGAAATTTTATTCTCCTGAAGGTAAGGCTTATTGGCTGTAATTACTGCTTTATAATCTTCTTTAAAAGGAATTTTAGGACTTTTGTCCAGAGTCATCATCAGACCTAAAGCAAGAAGAAGCAGTACTCCTATAAAAATAAAGACACGGCTTCCCCATTGCACACTTTTCCAGCGTTTTTTGCTACTGGTCTGAAAAATCTGTTTGGAATTTTCCACGATTTTGAAATTTATTGAATGGCAGTCAAAAAGCGTGAAAAACTGTATAAAAATTAATTAAAAAAAAATTAAAAAATAATTCCCTATCTAGCTGTTTACAAGCAGGCTTACCACATCCTGAATCACTTTTTGGGAGACAAAATTCATAAAATCTACCCTTTCCAGATGCGGCATGTATAATTTTGAGGTTACTTCCTGATCATTGATTCTGATCGTATAGTAAACTGTTCCAACATCCTTACCGTCTTCTCCTTTCCCCGGACCCGCAACACCGGTTGTAGAAAGGGAAATATGAGTCTCGAACAATTCCTGACAGCCTTTTGCCATTTCCTGGGCCACCTGCTCACTTACAACCGTAAACTGTTCTACGGTCTTTTCAGAAACATTTAAAATTTTAATCTTTTTCTCTGTGGCATAGGCAACCACTCCACCCAGGAAATATTTCGAGCTGCCGGAAACTGAAGTAATCATTTTTGCCAGTTCACCTCCGGTACAACTCTCTGCTGTGGAGATCGTCATGTTTCTTTCGGTAAGCATTTCTGCCATAATATTTTCAATTTTATCCTCAGATACTGCAATGACATGACCCTCTACCAAAGGAAGCAATTTCTGGATTTCTTCTTCTGTTATTTGCTTCAACTGCTCTTCGTTATCACCGGAAGCAGTCAGACGAAGCTTTACACGGGTTCCCACCGGAAGATAAGACAGTGCAATATTTCCCGGAAGTGCCAGTTCCCAGTCTTCAATTTTATCAGCCAGGATACTTTCAGGAATTCCGACCACAGAAACAATCCGTGTATGGATATAATGAAGACTGAATCTTTGCTGTAAATAAGGAATAATCTGATCTTTAATAAGCGGTTTCACCTCATAGGGAACACCCGGAAGGCTGTAGCACAATTTTCCGTCCTGTTCCATCATCATACATGGTGCCGTTCCGTAATGGTTCTGAAAAACGATGGATTTGGTAGGGACAAATGCCTGTTCGCGGTTTCTTTCGAGAATGTCTGCTCTTCCACGCCGTTCCATATAGCCTTTCAAATGATTGAATGTCACCTCATCCAAAGCAATTTCATCATCAAAATATTCAGCCAGGGCCTTTTTGGTTTTATCATCACGGGTTGGCCCGAGGCCTCCTGTTGTAATGACTAAATCGCCGGTTTCAAAGGCGGTGTTCAATGCATTTTTAATGGTTTCAATTTCGTCTGAGATCGTAAGAATCTGAATGACTTTTATTCCTATATTTTTAAGTTCAGCAGCAATAAAATTAGAATTGGTATCTACCGTATTTCCGGAAAGGATTTCATCACCGATAGTAATCAGAACAGCTTTTTCCATATATTTTTTTGTTGAAAAAAATTCTATGCAAATGACGGAAAATTCTGTGGCAGCGGCAATATAAATTGATTTTTTCTATTTTTGAAGAAATTATTTAAAACTACAATACAAATTATGTCTAAATATGATGATGCTTCATGGCATTATGGCGGTGATTTTCCGGAAGGCCTTCCTCAGAAAAACGGGGCTACCCACACGGGAATGTTCCTGAACTGGTGTATCCATAACGATCTGATCTCTGATGAACTGAAGGAAGATGGTGAAGAGGAAATAGAAAAAGTAAAGCGAAGAGAAATAACCGGTGCTGAATTCATTATGGATTCCTGCGACGGAAAATTCTCAGAATATGACCTGAATGAACTGGGAAATCTTTTTGCAAAGGATTATTATGCTGATGATACCGATTTTGGAAACAGATACAGCTCATTCGCTGATGATTACGTGAATATTTTTGATGCTAAAGCAGAAGAAAATGACTATGAATATGAAACTTTCTATCACATTGAGGATACCTATGAAAATTATGATCTGATGAAACAGGTGATAGATCACCGTTTTGAAGAATGGAAAGAATATATTAACAGCTAATAGATAAAAGGGCAAAATTGTACATAATATACTTATCTGCATTTTTGCCCTTCCACTATTTTGCGATTTGGATTATTCTTTACTGATTATGTCTTACCCAGATCAGCTCATCGGTATTATAGCCGATTTTTTTTGCTTTCTGGAGGAAACGCTGACGGATACTTTCCGGAATGCTGGTGGTACGGGAAAGGATCCACAGATATTTTAAACTGCTTCCTGCCACAAGAGCATATTGATAGTCTTCATCAATATCTATAACGTTGTAACCGGCCCAGATCGGCTTAAAAAATGAAACTTTCAAACGGGCTTCTGCAGGATCTTTTACAAATTTTGCTTCCCCGATAGATTCATTCCATACTTTTTTAGTGTAATCATAGCCTTTATTTCTTACCTGAATGGTACCATCCGGATTCTCTGTATACTCTGCAGTAACATTGTCCATGTTTTTCTCGAACCTGTAATCGAAACGGGCGATCTCATACCACTTGCCCAGATATTTTTTAAGATTAAAATTCTTTACCGCAGATGCTCCCCTGGGAATTCTTACAGAACAGGAATTGAAAATAATAAGCCCCAGTGCTCCCAATGAAACGGGAAGTATAATTTTATGAATGGTTTTCATGACAGGAATATTTTGGTGGTTATGATAGAACGTCAAAAATAATGCCTTTGGTCTGTTAAGGCCCCATAAATTCTATGAAAATACTTTCAGGAAATTATCTTTAAAGCTTCCTGAAACCTCTATTTCCGTATCATCCGCCAGCATCACGGTTCCGCTTTTATGATAGGATTTTACAAAACCTGTATTAATGATATGAGACCTGTGAACCCTGACAAACGGGTTTTCCAGAAGATCATCAAAATGCTTCAGAAAACGGCACACCATCTTCTTTGAACCATCGGTAAGATATACCTGAGTAAAATTTCCATCCGCCTGAAGTCTTACAATATCTTCTGTTTTTACAACGTCAAACCCCTGTAAAGTTGGCAAAATCAACTGCTGTTTTTCAGGTTTTAATTTCAGATTCTCAAGAAGGATTTTATTGCGGTTGAGCTCTTCTTTTTTCTCAAGGCTTTCCGCTACTTTATTTACTGCCAGAATCAGTTCCTGAATATCGATAGGTTTTAAAATATAATAGCTTGCTGATTTATTTAAAGCCTGTAATGAATATTGTGAAAATGCGGTAATAAAAATAGTTTCGTATGAGAAATCTTTGGTTGCTTCCAGCACGTCAAAAGCATTTCCGAAAGGCATTTCTACATCCAGGAAGACCAGTTGAGGCTGCTTTTCAGCAATTAACGGAACTGCTTCTTTGATATTTTCAGCTTCACCCAGAATTTCCACCTGCGGACAGTATTTGGTAAGATAGCTTCGTAAAACTTCTCTTGCTATAAGTTCATCGTCAACAATGACAGCTTTTATTTTCATTTGAACAGATTTTAGGTGGCAGGTAATAGGTTGCTCTTGCAAATTAGGAATATTTCATTAACCTTACAATGTTAAATTTAACAGCGTTTTTCAAAGTACTTAACGATAAAGACAATAATTTTTAAAATGGTAACATCATTTTCAGATAAGATGAGCATCTCCCGGTAGGTAATATAAGACTTTGAGCTTCAAGTTATATTGTTATTTATTTTTGATAATTCTCAACAAGGTGATCGTTTATTTAAAATCAATACAAATTAAGACTCCTGAAAGTGAATAATACTTTTTTTCCTATTTTAGCAATAAGAATTACTATAATCACAATATTTAAAACCAATTACTATGAAAAATACAAAATTCTCAAACTTTATCGAAAGATTAGAGCGTAATTTAACAGATAATAGTCAAGAATCACTAATTCTAACTAATTTTTCTGAGCAAAGCCAAGGAGGCTTCATTGGTGTAAACGACAGCAGATGCGTCAACGGAAGTACCGCATGTAACGGATCTATTAATGATTCCAGATGTTCTAACGGAAACTGTGACAATTCTATCAACGGAAGAAAGTGTACCGTATTAACCCCTTCAACAGGTATATTATAGCAAAACTTAATAACTAAAAAAATTATAGTAATTCTTACTTTTTTAAACACTCAAAACTAATTTAACATGGAAAAATCTAAATTTTTAAAAATAATTGAAGAAAAGATGATTTCTAGTGACAGTGAATCTCTTTATTTATCCAAAGTCAATGAAGATTTAATGGCCGGAGATTTTATAGTGGTCAACGGCAGCCAATGCGTCAATGGCAGTTCTGCCTGTCAGGGATCTATTAATGAGTCCCGCTGTTCCAACGGAAATTGTGACAATTCCAGCAATGGTAGAAAATGTACAGTGCTGACCCCATCAACCGGAATTTTATAAGAATCAAAAAAACTAATATACCAGCTCAAGAAACTCTTCAGGTTTCTTAGAGTTTATTAAAAATACACCAAAGACAGGAGTTTTTAAAGCTGGTTTATTCATGGTAAATAAAGCGGCAGAAGTCACTGTGATTCTGATAGCAGTATCAGGTGTACCAATATTTCTTAGCAATGTGATAATAGCATCAATGGCTCAAAATGCATCACATTAAATCCAAAACCAAGTACAATAATAATATAAAGAGAAATTATGTATAAATTCAGTAAATATAATTCCATCATTCCTTTAAGTGATACTATTTCAGCAGTATATAACTCAAAAGAGGATAAATGTATTGTCATCAAAAGAGATTTAGAAGGCTACTTTAAACTCCCCAGCCTTGATTTGGAGAAAAATCATCCATCCATTTACCAAAATTTACTAGATATCAATGCCATTGTTGATTATGATCGCGATGAACTTCAGGAAGTGATTCAGAGAAGTAAAGAGGTAGATAATTCTGATAAAACCTACCGCCTTATTATTAACCCAACAATGAACTGTAATTTCAAATGCTGGTATTGCTATGAATCTCATATTGTGGGTTCCAAGATGAGTAATGAAGGAGTGGGTAAGATTATCAAGTTTATTGATAAGACTTTGGAAAAAAACAAAAACCTCAATTCATTTGACCTTTCCTTTTTCGGTGGAGAACCTTTGATGTATTACAGCAAGGTTACCGAACCTATCATCAACCATTACCGAACCAAATATGAAGATTATTCTCATATCAACTTTACTATTTCTTTCACGACCAATGCCTATCTTCTTAATGACAGAATGGTTAATCATCTGACTTATGAAAATGACAATAAATTTTTCCAGATTACCTTAGACGGAGGAAGAGAAGAGCATAACAAAGTAAGAGTTGCTCAAAAAGAAGAAGGTTCTTATGATAAAATTATTGATTCTATAAAAAGATTACTCAGAGAAAAAATAAGTGTTCTTATAAGAATTAATTATACCGCTGAAAATATTGACTCAACAAAGGAAATTGTCAATGATCTTATCGATCTGAATGAAGAAGACAGAAGCTATCTGAGCATCAGTTTCCATCAGGTATGGCAGGACATCGAAGTAAATAATATTGATGATAAGGTAAAAGAAGTAATGGAACTTTATCAAAAACACAATCTTATTCCTAAAGGAGAAGAAACAGAACTTTTAGAAGGCCTTACCAATCCTTGCTATGCCGATAAAAAGAACGAAGCGGTTATCAATTATAACGGTGATGTTTACAAATGTACTGCAAGAGATTTTACGAAAGAAAATAAGTATGGTGAACTGAATGATGAAGGAGAAATTGAATGGAATGAAAAAATTCTTACTTGGGAGGAGTTAAAAATTCAATCTAAAGCTTGCCAAAACTGCAGAATCCTTCCATTATGTGGAGGTGGATGCCACCAGATTAATTTGGAAGCAAAAGGACTGGATAAGTGCCAAATGGGCTATGATAATGAGAAAAAAGACGAAGTAATCATGAACCGTCTGGAAAAGCTATTCTTCCATGAAGCATAAAATAAAATTCACACATCAACTTGAAGCTAATGACTGCGGACCCGCATGTCTTCAAATGATTTGTGCATTCTATGGAAAAAAATATACTTTAAGAGAAATTAAAAAAAACCTTAAGGTTTCAAAACTTGGAATTTCTATCAAAGACCTCCGCCTTTTCCTTAAAAATAACGGATTCAACTGCGCTACTGTAAACATTACCTTGGAGGACATTTATGAGATGCCCCTTCCTTCAATTTTGTATCTAAAACACGGGCACTTCATTATTCTTGAAAATATCAGAAAAAGAGTAATTGATATTATAGATCCGGGATTTGGAAGAGTAAGTCTCTCTTTGGAAGACTTCAGTGAAAAATGGTTAAATGGATCAGAAGGAATTGCAATAGTATTTGAACCTTCAGAAGACTTTGAAAATATAGAACTCATCAACAACAAAAAGGAAAAACAAAAAAATCCAATTATTGCCAATGTTAAAAGGATTTTAAAAAAAAACAGGAAAAAATTCTATTTATCTGTTTTTCTTACTCTTGTTACGCTAGCTGCCAACTGGGCAATGCCTCTTCTGCTGAAAGAAAATATAGACAAAGGTATTCTGTCAAAAGATATGCATATTGTCATAAAATTACTTTTGCTGCAGTTTGTTTTTGCAGTCAGTTTTTTGCTTTCTCAAAGTCTTTCCGAAGTCATCAATACCAAAATAAGTCTTGAACTAAATATTGACTTCAATAAATTATATTTTCTAAAAATTCTGAAACTTCCTATAAGCTATCATGATTCAAAATTTAAATCTGATCTTATTGAAGGACTAAGCGACCAGCATAAAATAAATTATTTCATCACTTATAGTTTGATAGGGGTAGTTACCAGCGTACTGAATATCATTGTCTTTTCGCTGCTTCTGATATATCAGAATTATAAGATATTTTTAGTTTTTGTATTGTTCAGTATCATTTCCTTTGTTTATATCCTTTTGTTTTTTAAAAAGAAAAAACAGATCGATTATTCATTATTTGCCCTGGAGTCAGCAAACAGAAATACAATCTATGAGCTGATTATGGGAATTACCGATATAAAGATAAACAGTGCGGAAAGATCAAGACTTTCCAACTGGATAAATTCTGAAAATAAGCTGAAAACCTTAAAAACCAAGCTGGCCTATATCAATTTTTATATGAACGACGGTCACTTATTCATATCGAAAATAAGAGATATCAGTCTTATAGGCTATACATCATATCTTGTTATAGAATCTCAGATTACTTTAGGTCTGATGATGATGGTCAGTTATATATTGGGACAGCTTTCTGCTCCATTGCAGCAATTAACGGATTACACTCAAAATTTTCAAAATACCAAACTGGCTCATGACAGGCTTACCGATATTTACAATAAAGAAAACGAGATCAAGGAAAATGTAAGCTATCATAGTATTGGTTCTGTAGATCACATCACCTTGAAGAAAGTCAATTTCAAATATGATATCAACTCAGAGCTTGAAGTTCTTAAGAATATTAACCTTACCATTAAAAAAAATACAACTACTGCTATTGTAGGAGAAAGCGGAAGCGGAAAATCAACTTTACTGAAATTATTGTTGGGGTTCTACTACCCTACCAGCGGAGATATTTTTATTGAAAACAATAACATTAAAGATGTTAATATCAAGGACTGGCGACAAATATGCGGTGCTATTCTTCAGGAAGGATATATTTTCAGTGGAACAATTCTTGAAAATATAACCATGTCTACCGAAAACCCAGATATAAACAGGTTAAATCTTGCCCTTAAGATTGCAGAGCTTTATGAAAAAGTAGAAAGCCTGCCTATGAAATACTATACTAAAATAGGTGAGATAGGAATCTCACTGAGCGGAGGTGAAAAACAACGGCTACTTATCGCCAGAGCCATTTATAAAGATCCCGATTTTATATTTTTTGATGAAGCAACTTCCTCACTGGATTCTATTAATGAAAATAAAATCATTTCTAATCTGAATACTTATCTTAAAAACAGAACCTCTGTAATCATTGCACACAGGCTTAGTACGATTAAAAATGCGGATCAGATCATTGTATTGAAAAATGGCGAGATTGCAGAAATAGGAACCCATGAAGAACTTCTCTTCAAGGAGTCTGAATATTCAAAATTAATATCCTACCAATTACAATTAACAACTTAAACAAAGTATTATGAAATTTAAAATTATTACGCTTCTATGCTTCACTTTATTTAACCTTTCTTTTTCACAAGTAAAGTTATCCAAAAGAGACGATATCAGTAAAATAAACAAAAACTGGAGACTTGCAAAAACCGTTTCCGGAACCTATGGAATCATGGATAAAGGAGGGAAAATTATTATTCAGCCAATCTATTCAAAAATTAATAACTTCGGAGAGTATTCTGAAGACCTCGCTTTGGTAAAAAATATATCAGGATCATACGGATTTATAAATAGTTCTGGAACTGAGATTATTCCTCCTCAATATGAACTAAACTACATTAAAAACTATTTTTCTTCATTATATAAAAAATACGTCAAGTAAATATTGGAACATGAAAATCGCCCAACTCATATTCATTTTAAGTGCAATCTTTATTCATTCGCAAACTCACAGGTATATTTATGAACTGAATTATAAGCCGGATGCTAAGGAAAATAATTACAAAAAACAATTCATGGTACTTGACATTAATCCTGATCATGTAAAGTATTATGATTATAAGTTTTTGGAAAAAGATTCTTTAAATCAACTATATCACTCCCAGGATAAGACATGGACTACCCAAATACCTGTCAGCAGAAAAAAGAATTCTGAGAAAAACCTCAACTATGTACTGGTAGGAGATAATATCTATTCCTACACTACAGATGATCATATTCAATGGAATCTTGAAAAACAAACAAAAAAGGAAAATGGTTTGAATGTCCAAAAAGCTACTGCAAAATTTGGAGGACGGGAATGGGTAGCATGGTTTGCCAAGGATATTCCATTCAATCAGGGGCCTTACAAGTTCCAGGGACTTCCGGGACTTATTGTGGAAATTAAGGATACCCAAGATAATTTCATATTCAAACTTGTTAAAAATATTAACCTGAAATCAACCTATGATACCTCTAATGTTTTAGAAGTAAGATATGGAGACAGACCCATTCCTACTGATGAAAAAACGGTGATAAAAAAGGCACTGGAATATTTCAATAATCCTTTAAATGATATCAAACAAGAGTTTAGCAATAATAGAATCTCCTCTTTCGAATATAATGGGGTAAAATATAAACCTGAAGAACTAACAAAGCTTATAAAAGAAGAGCAGGAATACATTCTTCAATATTATAACCCAATAGAATTAGATAAATCTTTCCCTTATAACAGATAAACTCAATAGCTATAACAATTAAAGATTATTTTTAAAACCTCAATTATTGATACATTCCGTTATTGAAATTTTATATCAGATTCATAGCCATAATGACTAGAACTCCTTTACCGTTCTCTTTATCTTTTACAGAACATTGAATGTCTTTTTTATACAGATCGTTCAGGAGCTGAATTCTTTCCAGTGTATTTTTCATTCCCCTGCCCTCTCTTGTTTTCTGATGTTCTGTTTTTTGCTTTTTACTTTCTTCAATCCCTATTCCGTTGTCTTCAATAAGGATTTTAAGATGCGATTCACTTTTTTCAAAGCTTAATGTTAAAAATCCTTTTTCGGTTCTGTAACGGAGTCCGTGCCAGACAGCATTTTCCAGAAACGGCTGTATCAGCATTCCCGGAACCTGAAGGTTTTGCATATTCAGATTTTCATCTACTTCAATTTCGTAATCGAATTTATCTGCAAAACGGGTCTTTTCAAGCGCCAGATAATTTTGCAAAAGGTCAAGCTCCTGCTGAAAAGGAATAAAATCTTCGGTAGAATTTTCCATTACACCGCGCATCAGCTTCGAAAATTTTGTAAGATACTGATTCGCTTCAAGCTCATTATTGGTGGCTATAAAATGGTTGACACTATTTAAACTGTTAAAAATAAAATGGGGATTCATCTCTCTTCGCAGCGACTGAAGAGCTATTTTTTTATTTTTAGTCTGAACTTTTTTCAGCATTCTGAAAATGAAAATAATGAGTCCGGTAAGTACAATCAACGCTCCGATCAGACTGTAATTAAAGACGTTTTTCTTTCTGATCAGTTCATCTTTCAACTCTTTTTCTTTTTCCAGCTGTGAAATTCTCTGTTCTGTATCTTCCAGAATTTTATTATCAACCAGACTTCTGTCTTTGGAAACGAGATTGGGAAGTTTTCCCAAAAAGTCTCTGTATAACTGAACGGAGGCATCAATATTTCCTGAGATCGCATAAAGGCTGTCCAGCTTTTTTACACTTTTCTGTGCTTCCAGTGTATGACCTTTGTCCAATGCAATTCCGTAGGCATTTTTTAAAAGATCTACGGCTTCCTCAGGATCATTTTTTTTAATATAGATATCTGCCAGTTCCTGAATCTGATTGACTTTTTCCTGCGAGTTTTCTTTTACAAAGTCTTCTTTCAAAACTTTCTTCTTGGCTTCAATAGCTTTTTCGAAGTTTTTGTTTTCAACATACAGGTCTGCCAGCTTCTGATTGATGGCAAGAGCCTGTTGAGGAGCTTCTTTTTTAGAAATTTTGTAGGCTGTATTCAGGTTTTCTTCAGCACTGGAAACATCTTTCTGTTTCAGGTTAACATCTGCCAACTGGCTGTAGCTTTCTGCAAGGTCTCCCTGATCATTTTCCTTTTTAGTCAGATTGATATTATTCTGAATCGCTTCTGCTTTCAGTTCGGGGGTAGGAGAAGAAAGTCTTGCCGCATCATTAGAATTCACAGCTTTACTTTTTTCGCTGTAACTTACCTGTGCTGCCATGCTGTAATTACTGATGGCAGGAGTTATTTTATTCTGCTTCTCCTGTGACTGGGCTAATCTTCGGGTTGCTTTCTCGATATTGGGCTTATCATTGAGTTTTTCATACAGTTTTTTCGCTTTTGTATAGTACTCTTCACTTTTGGGAAAGTTTCCGCTATTGAAAAATGTTTCACCGATGTTATAATAAGAATCTGCCTGGGCAGGTTCGTTTTTGGTGTCCATTGCTCTTTTCAGCTTCTTTGTTTCTACCTGCACTTCTTCCACAGCAGCACTGTTGTTAGTAGTGGTTTGGGAAAAGATTGTATTTCCCGAAAGCACCAGTAAGAATAGAGTAAAGAATTTAAGCATTTTCATAAAACAAAGATATACATATATATAGTCTGCTCAAAAACTATTCACCAAGTGAAAGTTCCATTTCACCAAGTCTCCCGGATTTCGGTTACTGATCTGTGTAATTTTACATCAGAATTAAAAATTTAAAAACAGGAAATTATGAAATTGAAACATTTTTTATTAATCGGAATTTTAACTCTTGGTAGTTTTATAAACGCTCAGGAAGTAAAGAAAAATGCAATTGAAGTAACAGGAGTGGCAGAAATGGAAGTAGAACCGGATGAAATTATCTTCAGTATCGGGATAAAAGCTGATAATAAAAACGATCTGGCAGATAATGAAAAGAAATTATTTGATATTTTGAAAAATGCAGGGGTAAAGAACGAGGATATCAAATTCAAATCCATGTATCAGAATATTTACTCTAAAACCGCTAAGTTTTCCAAAAATTATCACTTTAAAGCCGGTACAAAATCAAACCTCAACAAAATCTTTGAAGACCTGAATCAAAAGTGGGTAAGCAGCCTGAATATTGCGGAGGTAAAGAATACCAAAATTGCAGATTTCAGAAAAGCAGTGAAGATCAACGCTTTGAAAGCAGCCAAAGAGAAAGCAGACTACTTACTGGAAAGTATGGGTAAAAAGACAGGAAATGCCCTTGAAATTGTAGAGATAGAAGATTACACCAGCGATATGATTATGCCGGCAGCCTACAAAGGAAGAGCAAGCAATATCCAGTTGGAAATGGCTGATGCTCCGGTAGATTTTTCTTTTGATAACATTGAAAACATCAAGCTGAAATACAGCATTAAAACAAAATACGAAATCCTTTAAAATAACGGATGTAAGAAAGCTGCCTTTTGGGCAGTTTTTTTGTTTTTTACTATTGGGTTATTGCGTTTTTGACCGAAGAAAAATACCTGCCGATCTATTAAAGTTTTTCGAATGGTAAAGGCTTCGACTCCGCTCAGCCTGACAGTATTGAAATGACACATTAGATTCTTACGATCACATATAATCAGATCCTTCCGTTTTTATCATCCACCAAGTGAAACCTTCCGTTCACCAAGTTTCCCGATTTCCAGCCTTAAATAAAGATAATTTTACTTCAGGAATTTAAAATAATAGGATTTAAAAATTTCCGATTACAACAAATAACCAATAAAAAACAACAATATGACAATGTTAAAAATCTTAGCACTTGCAGCCGGTACAGCTTTGTTAAGCTCCGGAAACATTCAGGAAAACCGCTCTGCAAATAGTAATACTGACAATCATTTACCGGTACAAAAAATGGCATTGATTCCGGTAACCTCAACGGTAAAAGACAATAAAATTCAGGTTGCTCTTCTTCTTGATACTTCCAATAGTATGGACGGATTGATTGATCAGGCAAAATCCAGACTGTGGAATATTGTGAATACAGTTACCACTCTTAAGTACAACGGAAAGGCTCCCGATATCGAAATTGCCCTTTATGAATATGGCAACGACGGAATCCGTGATGAAAATTACATCCGCCAGGTAACTCCTCTCACTCAGGATCTGGATCTTGTTTCTGAAAAATTATTTGCCTTAAGAACAAATGGAGGCAGTGAATATTGCGGTGCAGTGATCCGTGATGCCTCTGCCAACCTCAATTGGGATGGGAATGAAAAAAGTATGAAACTGATTTATATTGCCGGTAACGAAGCATTTGATCAGGGAAAAATAAATTATAAAGAGGTTGTTTCAAAAGCAAAAGCTAAAAATATTTACACCAACACCATTTTCTGTGGAAGCCGCGAAGAGGGAATCCAGACATTCTGGCAAAACGGAGCATCCCTTGGAGGAGGAAAATATTTCAATATAGACAGCGACAGAAAAGTGATGTATATTGAAACCCCTTACGACAAAAGAATTTCCGAATGCAATGCCAGGTTAAATGATACTTATATCTACTACGGAAATCATGGCTCAGAATACAGGCTTAAACAGATCACACAGGATAAAAATGCAGAAGCCCAATCGGCATCCAACCTGGTGGAAAGAACAGTTGCCAAATCCAAAAAGAACGCTTACAAAAATGATCACTGGGATCTGGTAGATAAAGCTGAAAAAGATGCCGGATTTATTGCGACAGTAAAAGAAAGCGAACTTCCTGCAGAGTTGAAAGGAAAAAGTAAGGAAGAAATTCAAAAAGCGATTGCTGCCAAATCAGCAGCTCGCGATACAATTCAAAAGGAAATAGAAGAACTCTCCAAAAAACGCCAGACTTATATTGATTCCGAAATGAAAAAAAGAGGAAATGATGATTCTGATGATTTAGGAAAAGCCATTGAGAGTTCTATTGTTGAACTTGCTAAAAAGAACGGGTATAGCTTATAGTTGAACAGGCAGTCTTTTTGTGACTGCCTGCTTTTTTAAACCACCCTGTCAAAAATTCTTTGAATTTTTGACACCACTCCACAGGAAGGGAATTGAGCATAACAATTGGAGTATTTGTCATGTAAAACAAAGCATGAAAATTTACCTTCCAAATTTAAAATACCTTGATAAAGGATGCTTTTTGCCTTTCATAAACAAAGAAGCCATTTCCATTCCTGCTACCGAAAAAGTAATTCCGTTTCCTCCGAACCCCAACACAAAGTAAGAATTTTTAAATTTTTTATGCTCGCTGATATAGGGTAAGCCGTCTTTTGTTTCCCCAAAAGTTCCAGCCCAGACAAAGTCTGTATAGAAATGATAATCGGGTTTTATTTTCTTTAAATTTTTAAGAATTTCTTTTTCTTTTTTATACAATATAGCATCACGTTTTTCGGCATCATAAAAGTCTTTGTCTCCTCCTCCAATGAGAAGTCTTCCGTCATCGGTAGTCCGCATATAGAGATAAGGAGTATCGGTATTCCATACTAATGTGCTGCTGATGTTTTTGAACTTGTCTTTATCAATTTCAGAAACGGCCGCGTAGGTACTTTTCAGGTTGACAAAGTTTTCTTTGATCAGGTTTTTACTTTCATAACCTATACAGTAGATCATTTTTTTTGCTTTGATCTGATATCCGCTGTCTGTGGTAACCAGATTAAATCCTTTATGCTCCTCCACTTTTACCATTTCAGTTTTATCAAATACCTTCAATCCTTTCTTTACATTATGCATGAAAAGCTCATGAGCGAATTGAAAAGCATCAATGCTTGCACCTTGTTTTGATAAGATTCCGCCATACGTATTTTCAAATCCGAACTGTTTCAGAACACGATCTGAAGACAGCCACTTTACTTCAAATCCGGCAGCCTTTCTCGCCTCATATTCTTTTGTCAGCCATTCCAGATCTTTCTTTTTCGAGACATAATACAATGATTTTTTGCGTTTGAAACCTGCTTTGGATCTGATGGTTTTTGTGATTTTTTCCAGGGTATCAATAGCATCACTACAGGCTTTATAGCTTAAGACCGCACCTTTTTTTCCTATCTGATCTATCAGCTCATACAGAGGAACATCTATTTCGTACTGTAACATTGAAGTGGTGGCGGAGGTACTTCCGTTGCAAAGTTCGCGTTTATCAATCAGGATGGTTTTGTACCCGTCTTTTATCATCTGATGAGCAATCAGGCTTCCTGTAATCCCACCTCCTACAACGAGAACATCACATTCTTCATTTGATTTTAACGATGGATAAGATGCTAACAATCCGTTTTTTAGAAGCCAGAAAGGTTCATTTGATTTGAGATTCATATTAATATTTTACACTGAAACTAACAACATTTATACCTTTTTTAACAATTTTCTACTAAATTATGGTGTAATTATTGTTATTCTTTTAAACTGAACCACCATAAAATATTTATTATGATAACAATTATTCCAGAAGCCCCGGAGAATGTTGCGGCATTCAATGCGACGGGTGAAGTAACGAAAGAGGATTTTGAAAAACTGGTAATTCCGCGTGTAAAAGAGAAGGTAGAGCAGTTCGGTGAGCTGAATTATTTATTGTATTTGGATACCGATCTGGATAATTTTACCATGGGTGCATGGCTTGAAGATTTATTGTTGGGACTGAAAAATCTTACCAACTGGAACCGCTCAGCCATTGTTACGGATAAAGAAGGGATACGGAATTTCACCAGTGTTTTCAGTGTTCTGATGCCGGGAGAGTTCAAATCTTTCCCCAAAGAAAATTTATACAATGCCCTCTACTGGTGTAAAAACGGAGATGAGGTAGAGGCATAACATTTATTTGATAAAGAATCGCCTGTTTCAGTAAGAAACAGGCGATGTTATTTTTAACTGTGACTTCTTTTTTATTTATCACATGATACACATTCTGCAGCTATTTCTTCTTTCTCAGTTTTTGAACCATACAGATACATATATCTTACACTTATAACCAGTCCGATAAAGGTCATCCCTACTCCCACCAACGATGGATAGTTGAATGAATACCCATATTCCAAAGGAATTCCTCCAAGGAAAGCTCCCATTGCATTGGCAATATTGAAACCGGCCTGCATAAAAGCTGCGGCCATCATTTCACTTTTCGGGGCAGCTTTTATCATCATAATATTGATGGGTGATGCGATAGACATGGATAGCGCACCGCACATGAACGTCAGTACCAAAGCAATATTTTTATATTCAGCAAGTAAGAAAACACCTCCGAGAGAAATCATCATCAGGAAAATCAGCAATACACAGGTTTTTTCAGGTCCCAGCTTATCTGAAACAATACCTCCCACCAGGTTTCCAACTACCATTCCGGCCCCGGCAAGTACCATTACATAAGCCATCTGGCTGCTTTTGATCCCGGCAACAACAGTCATTAAAGGAGTAATATAGCTCAGCCATGTGAAGAGTCCTCCAAATCCAATGGCTGTAATAGCCAATACCAGCCACGACTGTTTATTTTTAAGGAATTTCAGTTCTTCCATGAAATGGGTATTCTGGTTGGATTCCAGATTGGGAAGCCACATTTTTAAAAATAAAATAGCAAAAAGACCAATCACTGCTACAATCGCAAAGTACAGTCTCCAATGGAAGGTATGCCCGATATAGGTGACCAGAGGCACCATTGCGAGATTGGCAACCGTAAGCCCTGTAAACATCATTGATATATAAAATGCTTCTTTTCCCTTTCCTGCCATTCTTGAAGCCACTACTGTTCCTACACCGAAGAAGGCTCCATGCGGAAGTCCGGACATAAAACGGATAACCAGCATACTGTTATATCCCGGTGCAATAGCCGAAAGCGCATTAAATAATGTAAAAAGGATCATAAAAGCCATCAGGACTTTTTTCGGAGGGAATTTTACAGAATATCCAATCAGGATTGGAGCTCCGATAACCACGCCCATGGCATATGCTGAAATCAAATGTCCGGCTTGCGGAATCGTAATCTGTAATGTTTTGGCAATATCCGGCAGCAGTCCCATGACGGTAAATTCCGTAGTTCCTATCCCTAAACCACCAATTGCCAGTGGTATTATTCTTTTATCAATCTTCATTGTCTCTAAATCTTTTTCTGAATTAATTTCGTTCAAGTTAAAGGATCACCTGAGTATCTTTATTTTGAAAGTGCAAAAATCGCAAGAAAGTTTGAATTTCACTCCTACTTGAATGATAAAAATTTGCTCCATATTAACCTTTTTAATTAATTTTAAATTCAGAAACAATCAAATAAGAACAAAATGAAGATCCAGAAAGAAATTATTGAGTTTGAAAAAGGGAAATCCTTCAAGCTATTTTCTCCTTCTCTGAAAAACTGTTTTTTCTGGCATTATCATCCGGAAATTGAGCTGGTATATGTAGAAGCTGTGAACGGAATCCGCCACGTTGGAAAAAACATTTCCGGCTTTACAGACAGTGATCTTTTACTGATTGGTTCCAACGTTCCTCATCTTAATTTTGACTATGGTATTCAGACCGAATGCAGGCAGCTTGTATTGCAGATGCGGGAAAGCTTCCTTCAGGACATTATTCTTCCTGTTCCGGAATTTGAGAATATTAAGAACCTTTTGGAACGGTCCTATCTCGGACTTTCATTTTCCGGAGAAACCAAAATTACAGTTGTTGAAAAACTACAGGCTATTAAAGATAAAAACTCTTTTGAATCCTTAGTTGGGCTGATTGAAATTCTGCAAATCCTGGCCCATACCGCCGAAGTGAAAGAACTGAATAAGGAAGATACCCGGATCAAATGGTTTTTAAATGATAAGATCAGAATGGGAACCATCTACGACTATATCCACGAAAATTATGACCGGAAGCCCAATGTCAATGAAGTGGCCCAGGTTGTCAGCTTGAGTACTCCTGCTTTCTGCCGGTATTTTAAAAAGCAGACGAATATGACGTTTACTGATTTTGTTAACAATTACAGGATCAATCAGGCTAAAATATTCCTGCTGAAAGATCAGTCTGTGACAGAAGTTTGTTTTCAGGTAGGTTTTGAAAGTCTTTCATATTTTAATAAACTGTTTAAGCAGCATACGGGAGAAACGCCTTCGGAGTTTAAGAAAAAACATTTCAGACCTATTGAAATTAATGGGAAGATTGGAGTGATTAAGAAGGATACGACTTGTTAAGTAGGCTTTGTTGAGTATTGTAGGAACCACCCCGGCAAAAATTCTTTGAATTTTTGCCACCCCTCCAAAGGATGGGAATGATGACAGTCGTTATTGTAACGATTGCCGCCTTCATTAGTAACTACTAAAACCTGCAGCCTATCACCTGTAATCTGCTACCTGCTACCTGTTACCTAAAAAAACAAAAAACCGCTCATTGCTGAACGGTCTGTATTTTAGTGAATATGTTTTTCTGCATGGTAAGAACTTCTTACAAGAGGAGAACTTTCAACATGTCTGAAACCTAAGCTTCTTGCAAAATCCCCAAACTCATCAAATTCTTCAGGTGTGATAAATTTCTTTACCGGAAGGTGTTTTTTAGTCGGCTGCAGATATTGTCCAAGGGTGATGACATCTACATTGGCATTTCTGATATCTTCAATGGTCTGGAAAACCTCATCTTTAGTTTCTCCCAGTCCAAGCATTACTCCTGTTTTGGTTCTTCTTTGTCCGGCTTCTTTCAGATATCTTAATACATCAAGACTTCTTTCATATTTTGCCTGGATTCTTACTTCTCTGGTCAGACGTTTTACGGTTTCCATGTTGTGAGAGATTACTTCAGGAGCAACTTCTACTAATCTGTCAAGGTGTTTTGTGATACCCTGAAAGTCAGGAATCAATGTTTCCATTGTGGTTCCCGGAGAAATTCTTCTTACGGCATTCACTGTTTCTCCCCAAAGAATAGATCCCATATCTTTCAGATCATCGCGGTCTACAGAAGTAAGCACGGCATGTTTGATCTTCATTAACTTGATGGATCTTGCTACTTTTTCAGGCTCATCCCAGTTTACATCAAGGGGTTTTCCTGTTTTTACACCACAGAATCCACAGCTTCTCGTACAGATATTTCCTAAAATCATGAAAGTAGCTGTACCTTCACCCCAACATTCTCCCATGTTCGGGCAGCTTCCGCTTTGGCAAATGGTGTTTAATTTATATTTATCAACCAAAGTTCTCAGCTCTCTGTAATTCTTTCCGGTAGGAAGTTTTACGCGGATCCATTTTGGTTTTTGAACGGTAGTGTCTTGAACTGAATTTTCCATTTCTAAAATTGAAGTTCAAAGTTAAGGATTTTTTAATGGAAACCATCAACCGGATATATTGATGAAACTGATCATTCAAAATATCATTTGTATATTTATATGCTCAAAATATTCTTATGAAAAAAATATTCTTCCTTTTATTCGCGATATGCGGAACGTTTTCTCTTGCCCAAAAACAATTTCAGCCTGCAGGTTCCACGGTTATTGAAACTGTAGACGGAGATCTTGATGGTGATAAAATTCCTGAAAAAGTAATTATCTACAACACAAAGGACACCACTGATATGGGAAATATCCGTGAAATTCAGGTTCTGAAAAAGGTTGGCGGTACATGGACAATCCTTGAAAAATCCAGAAATGCTGTTATGGAAAGCAACGGCGGAGGTATGATGGGTGACCCTTACAGAGAAACGAAAATAGAAAAAGGAATTCTGATTATTTCTCAAAACGGCGGAAGCAGCTGGAAATGGGATGTTACAGACAAATACAGATTTCAGAACGGACATTTTGAACTGATAGGAACCTCCTCAACTTCGGGAAGACCTGGAGATTACTGGAAAGATATAGATTTTAACCTTTCAACAGGACAGCTGAACTATTCCAAAGAAGTAGAAAATACAGCTGAATATGGTAAATCCTTAAAGGAAACTTATATTAAAAAAGGACTAAAGATCAATCTGCAGAACAGAAACCAGGAAAAGCAGCAAAAAATAGTTCTTCCCAAAACAAAAGAGGAAGTTTATTTTTAAATAAAAGTCGTAATATTTAAGTTTTGGCTGAAGCCAATTGTGAATCTTGTTGTTCTGGCGAAGGAAGAATCTTATTGATGAACAAATTTATGAGATTCTTCACTCCATTTCATTTCGTTCAGAATGACAAGTCTGTTTCTATTGAATAATATTATTGAATTTAATGATCATCAAACTCATTATTTTTCAGGAGTTCTGCCAGGACTTTTTTGGCCCGCATGACCCTTACTTTGGTATTGGCGACTGAAATTCCCAATTCATCAGCAATTTCTTTGATACTTTTTTCTTCAAAAAATCTCAATCTGATAATGTCCTGATAATTGGCATCCAGGGATTCTATGGTTTTGATGATTTTCTTCTGTTCTTCTTCGGAGATAAGCAGTTCTTCCGGTGATTTTGCGTATTGGTTTTTGACCTCATCAAGATTTTCAACAGCGTCTTCGTTGTCGCGGTTTTTCTTTCTCCAGAAATCAATAACGGTATTCTGGGCAATGGTCAGTACCCAGGTTTTAAACTGAAAATGAGGATCGAACATATCCAGTTTTGACAATACTTTTGAAAAAACATTGACAGTAATTTCATCGGCATCATTTTCATCTCTCACTTTCTTCATAACAAAGGAGAAAACATCCACCCAAAAAACATTGATGAGTTTAGTCTGGGCCTTCTGGTCTTTATCCTTGGCCTTCTGGATGAGCAGGAATAGCTGTTCGTCGTTCATTAATAACAAATATAGATTATTTGGGCTGAAAAACAAAGTATAGGAAAGCTAAAATGGTAAAAAGGCTTTCCCTTAATACTTCGGAATTTATTATCTTTGCATCTTAAAATTTTAAAGTTAAAAATCAATGAATTCCTTTATAGAAGAACTGAAATGGCGTGGTCTGTTTGCCGATATGATGCCAGGAACCGATGAACAACTGAATAAAGAGGTAACTACTGCATATATTGGTTTTGATCCTACCGCCGATTCTTTACATATCGGAAGTCTTATCCAGATAAAAATCCTGGCTCACTTCCAGCTGCATGGCCACAAGCCTATCGCTCTGGTAGGAGGTGCTACTGGAATGATCGGAGATCCATCCGGGAAATCTGCTGAAAGAAATCTTCTGGATGAGGAAACTCTTTTACATTATGTAGACTGTTTAAAGAAACAGCTTTCAAAGTTCCTTAATTTTGAAGGAAATGAGCCTAACAAAGCTGAGCTGGTAAACAACTACGACTGGATGAAGAATATTTCTTTCCTTGATTTTGCTAAAAATGTCGGAAAGAATATCACGGTCAACTATATGATGGCAAAAGATTCCGTAAAGAAAAGATTCTCAGGAGAATCCGGTGCAGACGGAATGAGCTTTACAGAATTCACATACCAGTTAATCCAGGGATATGATTTCCTTCACTTATACCAAAACAATAATGTGAAGCTTCAAATGGGAGGTTCTGACCAGTGGGGAAACATCACTACAGGAACAGAATTGATCCGTAGAAAAGCTCAGGGTGAAGCTTTTGCTTTAACAGTTCCTTTAATTACAAAAGCAGACGGTTCCAAATTCGGAAAGTCTGAAAGCGGGGAAAATTACTGGCTGGATAAAAAGAAAACTTCTCCTTACAAGTTCTACCAGTTCTGGCTGAATGCTACGGATGAGGATGCTGAAAGATTTATCAAATTCTATACTTTCTTAGGAAAAGAAGAAATTGAAGCTTTAATTGAAGAGCACAAAACAGCGCCACACGAAAGAAAGCTACAGAAGAAACTTGCGGAAGAAGTTACCGTTTGGGTACATGGAAGAGAAGAGTATGAAAAAGCATTGAAAGCTTCTGAAATTCTTTTCGGACGTTCTACTGCTGAAGATCTTGTAAGCCTCGATGAGGAAACTTTCCTGGAAGTTTTTGATGGTGTTCCTCAAAGAGAAATTGCAAAAGCTGATGTTCTGGGAGTGAATATTGTTGATCTTCTTTCTGAAAAATCAGGGTTCTTGAAATCTAAAAGTGAGGCACAAAGAGAGATTAAAGGAAATTCAATTTCTGTCAACAAGCAAAAAGTAAATGATACTTTTACAGCCAATGAAACAGATCTTATTGATGGTAAATTTTTATTGCTTCAAAAAGGTAAGAAAAGCTACTTTATTGTAAGAGCAAACTAGTAGAAAATACATAAAAAAACCGGCGCTGGGATGAATCTCAGCGCTGGTTTCATTTCCTAAATAAATTTAATATTAAAATGTATAGCTTGTAGTAGCCGACAAATACTGTCCGCTGGAAGTTCCTTCTTTCTTCAGTTCTCCATCTACCCAGATCTGAACTTTCAAAGTTGCAGAAGCATCCGGTCCGACAGCGTTTACTCCAACGGTGGCATTGTATGCTCCCGGTTCTGATGTTACCTCAGGGCTGCTCCATGTTGTTCCGCTAAGACTTGTTGCAGTGGTAGGGTTACCATCAATTCCGTACACCGCTACTTCAATATTACTGCCTGAAGAAGCGATTGCTTTAAAGACCACTTTATGACTTTTCCCTGCTCCATTCACATTGTTGTCGTCATCATCGTTACTGCATGACACTGTAAATCCAATAAGCATTGCTGCTAGTACTGCAACGAATGCCCCTCTTAACAGCTTATTCATACTCATTTTTTTCATAATCTTTTGTTTAAATTTTAGTTACTATATTGAATATTCTATGATCCATGATTTGATATCTGCAAAGCTATGAGCATCACCTACGTCTATCAATCCTGAAAAACCAGTAATTTTTTCTACCTAAATTCAGGTATTTTTTATGCTAAAATTTTTAATTAAATTGAGCGTTTAAAAAAATATTTTACAGAATTGATCCATAATGAAGAGATTACTTGTCCTGTTAAGCCTGTTTTTGTCTTTGGCATTACAATCCCAGCAAATCATTCCGCTTAATGAGAAATCTTATATAGACAGCTTACAAAGTATTACAAAGGGAAATCATCCTGATACTTCAAAAGCAACGGCCTTTTTCCTATTATCCAATTATTACAGGAACAATGATTCTGTTTTGAGCAGGAAATATCTTTCCAACGGAAAATTACTGGCGCAAAGCCATCCTTTTTTTTCAGCCAAATATTATTATTACGAAGGACAGTATAATCTGGACAGGAATAAAAAGAAAGCTGCTGTTTCTTATCAGCAGGCTATTCAGTCTTTATCAAAATTCAAAAATGAAGAATCCGATTTTCTTCAGGCTCTTGCCTGGTACAGCTACGGAGTTTCGCAAAAGGATAAAGAGGGTTATATTCCTTTGGTTAAAATCATGCTTGAAAAGAGTATCCCGTTGGTTGAAAAATATAAGAACAGCAGAAACCTGGGGTTCCTGTATACTCAGCTTGCAGTGATTCTTACTTATAATGCCCAGTTTAAAAAAGCTGAAGGTTATAATACCAAAGCCCTGGAAATTCTTGAAAAACAATATCCGAATTCTGCTGAGCTATTTTTTACCTATCTCAATTCTGCCAACAATTTCTGTTATCAGGCCAATGGAGACCAGGCTGAAAAGTATTTGAATAAAGCCGAAAAGCTTATCAGGGCATATCCTGAATCTTCATCCAATGCTTTTTATTATTACAGCAAAACCCTGCTGTATATTACCCGGCAGAAAAATGAGGAAGCTCTTCCTGTAATAGAAAAAGGAATTTTTTATACCAGAAAGTACAATCAGAATCTCCTGGCACAAATGTTTTATTTCAACAAGTTTGACATTTTAAAGAAACTTAAAAGATATAAGGAAGCTAAGACTACCCTGGAAGATGTTTTAACGGAAAAATCCCTGGCTATTGATCTTAATAACAGAAAAACTTTTTATAAGCAGCTTTCCCTGCTTAATGAAGAATTGGGAGATACTAAAGAAGCGCTCCTGTGGGAACAAAGATATTCCAAACTCAACGATAGTTTGAATACAGAAAATGTAAAGCTTGAAATCAACAAACTCGAAACTAAATTCAATACCGCTGAAAAAGAAAGAAAAATAGCAACCTTAAATGCTGAAAAGAATCAAAAAGATCTGGAAGTCAACAAGAAAAATTCTTATTTATGGGGAATGGGTCTGGTTTTATTGCTGGCCTTAAGCCTTCTGATCTTCCTGTTTATTATTTTCAGAAAAAACAAAAAAATAAACGAGCAGAAGCTCAATGAAATAAAGCAAAAAGAAGAATTATCATTAACCAAAGCTATTCTTGATGGTGAAGAAAGGGAAAGAGAACGTATTGCAAGAGATCTTCATGATGGCCTTGGAGGAATGCTTGCGGGTGTGAAAATCAATTTTTCTACCTGGTCTTCCAGTCATTTAAACCCTGAAAAAGATCAGGAGTTTTATAAAATTCTCGGACAGCTGGACAACTCTGTAAGTGAACTCCGCCATGTGGCCAGAAATTTAATGCCTGAATCATTGCTTAATTTCGGTTTGGAAACGGCCATACATGATTTGTGTGAATTTTACAACAGAAAAAATCTTGAAATTGATTTTCAGGCTATTGATATTGACAAATCATTACCTTTAAATATCCAGCTTAATATTTACAGGATTGTACAGGAATTACTGGCCAATGCTGTAAAACATGCCGAAGCCAGCAGTATTCTGCTTCAATGTTCACAATCCGGCAAAAATTTTCTGATCACGATTGAAGATAACGGAAAAGGATTTGATAAAAATATAGAAAACACTACCAAAAGTATGGGACTTCGTAATCTGAAAAACAGAGTCAATTACCTGAAAGGAAAAATGGAAATCAATTCTGACCACCAGGGAACAGCAATTAATATAGAACTCAATATCCATGGAGAATGAAAAAATAAATATTGTCATTGTAGATGATCATCCTATTGTCATTGAAGGATTAAGAATGATGCTGAAAAGCCAGCCTTTCTTTCATGTAGCAGGAAGTTTTGCATCCGGTGAGGAGACACTGGGTTTTATCCGGTCGGAAATGGCAGATATTGTTCTTCTGGACATTTCGCTCCCTGATTCCAACGGTACAGATCTCTGCAGAGAAATAAAAAAAATATCACCCAATACCTCTGTCATTATGTTCAGCAACCGTTCGGAAAGAAGTATTATTATGCAGTCTATACAAAACGGAGCAAGCGGCTATCTTCTTAAAAATACGTCCATTGATGATCTTGTGATATCTATAAGAGGGGCGCTTTCCGGAGATATTGTTTTCTGCAATGAAACCAAGCAGATAATCAGCCTTCCTTCTCAGAATATCCTTCCTGTTCCGAGGCTCACTAAAAGGGAGAAACAAATTCTACAGATGGTAGCACAGGGGAAAACAAGTAATGTAATTGCTGAAGAACTTTTTTTAAGTCCTCTTACCGTAGACACCCACCGCAAGAATCTGCTGCAGAAATTTCATGCAAAGAACTCAACAGAATTGATCAGTCTGGCTGTACAGCAAGGCATGATTGAAGAATAAAAAAAACCGCTTTGAAAGCGGTTTCTTTTATATAATGTTTAAAATAATTTACGGTTCTAAGAAGCTGTAATCAATAGAAGCAACTAATACACCTTTACCTTTTTTCTTAACAGTTCTTACTACTTCTCCATCGATGTAAAGATTGATTGTTAATTCAGAGTTATCATCCGGCATTGATGCGTTGGCATCAAGATTCAGTTGTGCCTGGCTGGAATTTACAAAGAACTCTCCACTTGTCCAGGGCGAAGTTACCGGAGACTGCGGAGTATTGTATATGGTGTTCTGAGTGGTACCTACCTGTGTTACAACACTTATTATCTCTCCTCCGGAAGTTGTCTTCACTTCGAATTGAACCACATGATCCTGAAACTCTTCATCGTCATCTTTTTTACAAGAATTAACAACGGTGATTACAGAAAATAATAAAACGAATAAAAAAGAAAGTCTAAGTAAACTTTTTGAATTGTAAAATTGCTTCATTTCTCCAAATAGATTTTTTAATGTTTCAAATATAAGTTTTTTATTAATATAAAAATAACTTTTATGAAAATTTTCCAATAAAGATTTCCAAATAATATCAAATCAATAAAAATAAAAAAATCACGAAAAATTCAAAAATACACCGCAGATAATTAATCGTTACACATACATCATCGTGCAGCAGAAGTTCATTGTATGAATAATAAAGTTAAGATTCTGCAGGTATTTAATTATCTTTGCTGTATGAATTTAGATTACTTAGTAAGAGAGCCGGAACATATTACTTCCCAAACTCCCATTCTTTTTATGCTTCATGGCTATGGCAGCAATGAGCAGGATCTTTTCAGTTTTAGAGAAACGCTTCCCAATGACTGGATCATTGTAAGTTTCAGGGCTCCCCGTGATACTCAGTTTGAAGGATACTCATGGTATGATATCAATTTTAATGATCCCGAAAATTTTATCGATGTCCCTCAGGCCAATGAATCTTTACATGCAGTTCTGGAAAGCATGTTGAAGATTATTAACCACTATGGACTTACGGAAAGCAAAGCTCACCTTTGCGGCTTCAGCCAGGGAGGAATACTGTGCTACGCTCTGGCTTTAAAACATCCTGAGCTTTTCAATCGTGTTGCCTGCATGAGCAGCTATCCTGAAGAAAAAATTCTGGACGGTATTGTAAAAGATAAAAAGAAACTGGAAGGACTTCGTTTTTTCATTTCTCATGGTACGGATGATGCTGTGATCCCGCTTGAGTGGGGAAGAAAAGCCGCAGATCTGCTTTATGATCTCAGCTGTTACTTTACGTTCAGAGAGTATATGAGCGGACATGGCGTCAATCAGAAAAATTATATGGATTTGATGGACTTTTTTTCAAAATAAACAAAGACCGTTTTGAAATAAATTCAACAAAAAAACCTACATTATTGTAGTTTATATAAACATTCCAGCTTTTGGAATGTTTTTTTATTATCATATAGATAAATTCAGTAAATTCAGTAAATGAAATTTAGATTCTTTTTACTGGGATTATTACTTAGCATTTTTGTAAGTGCCCAGAACACTTTTGAACTAATTAATACTAAAAAAGCGGTTATTCCTTTTCAGTTTATCAACAATCTTATCTTTATCCCTATCAATGTTAATGGTGCTGATCTTACCTTCCTGCTGGATACTGGAGTTTCGGAAACCATACTTTTTAGTCTGGAAAATAAGGAAGTAAAGCTAAGCAATATAGAAAAAGTAAAGTTTTCAGGTCTTGGAGGAAGTTTAAGTATTGACGGCCTGAAATCGGAACGCAATATTGGCAAAATAGGAGATGCTATTGTCAATACCTCTATGTCTCTTTACATTATTATTGATGAAGAATTTAATATTTCGCCTCATGTAGGAATTCCTGTAAATGGAGTGATCGGCTATCATTTTTTTAAAGACCATCCTATTTATATAGATTATACATCAAAGAAAATAACCGTTTATGAAAATACTGCCCTTTTGGAAAAGAAAATCAGACGGTTTGAAGAGTTTCCCATTACCATTGAAAAGAATAAGCCTTATTTGCATGCCGATGTAGAAATGACCAATGAAAAGAAAGATTCAAAATTACTGATTGACCTTGGAAACAGTGATGCGATCTGGCTCTTCCCTACTCTTATTAAAAATTTCGTTTACAACAGACCCAATATTGATGATTTCCTTGGCCGCGGTTTCAACGGAGATATCTATGGCAAAAGAAGCCGGATTCATAATTTTTATCTCGGAAATTTTAAATTTGAAAAGCCACTTACTGCTATGCCGGATGAATTTTCTATCCAGCATGTTAATTTGGTAGAAAACAGAAAAGGTTCCATAGGAAGTGAAATTATGCGTAGATTTACTGTAGTTTTTGATTATCCCAATCAAAAGTTATATCTTAAGAAGAACAGAAACTTTGACGATCCTTTCCATTTTAATATGAGCGGACTGGATTTCAGACAAGACGGATTGGAATGGCATCAGGACAAGATAAATATTGAAACTCAAAAATCAGCTAAAGTAGTAAATGAAGTTTACAAAGAAGCTTTTCGGTATAAATTCAGTCTGAAACCTATATTCTCCATTGCAGGAGTAAGAAAAGACTCTCCAGCCTATGAAGCAGGCCTTAAAAAAGATGACAAAGTTCTGAGCATTAACGGAGAACGGACTGCGGACATGACTCTTGAAAAGATCATGGAACTTATGAAGTCCAGCGAGGGCAGAAATATTACCATGATCATTCAAAGGAAAAACGAAGAACTTACATTCCGCTTCATGCTTGAAGACCCAATTCCTTATCAAGAATAAAATATGAATACTGAAGAAAGCACCTTAGACAGAATAAGAACCAGACCCAGATTTAAAATGTTTACTCATCTTACCAAAGAAGAGTATGCTGAAAATCTTAAAAAATATATGGAAGAGCATAAAGATGAATTTTCAGGAAATATTAATAAGGAGGTTGCTACCATCTGGGTAAAAACAGAATATGATAATTACTGGAAACCCTGCCTTGCCTTAAGGGTAGAAATGGAAGATGAGCATACAGCAATACGCGGAGTATTTGGCCCAAGCTCTGCAGTGTGGACGTTTTTTATGTTTCTGTACTTTTCATTTTCTATTATGTGGATGACATTCTTCACGATGTATTACGTGGAGAAACAGATAAAAAGCGCCGAATACCCCTGGGCACTGAGCGCTTCTTTTGTCATGTTATTGTTTATTCTTCTTACGTATATTGCTGCAAGATTCGGGCAGCATAAAGGTAAGGAGGAAATGATCAAACTTAGAAAATTTGCTGAAGAATCTACTTTGCAATTTGAAAAGAAAATCAATTAGATAAAGGTTCTGCAGGCTTTTCATTCTGAACAGGTGCAGATGCTGCTTTTGCTGCTTTGATAGAATCCACCACTTTTTCTCTGTTGCTTTGTTCTTTAAGCATTTTTGGAACGTCCGGCTCTAAAAGCTTCGTCAATTCTTCAACGGAAATATTGTTGGCATTAGGATCGTCCAAAAGATTTCTCCATGGTTTTCTTCCTCCCCATTTGTAATCTCCGAATACCATTACCGCTGTACCTTTGGCTTTTGTTGTAGCACCGCCGGGATTCAGAATCCAGGTATCTGCATAAGAATACAGCCATTGGGCATCTTTCCTCAGCAATCGGAGACATGAGTGAGAAGCAGGATATCCCGGAAGGGTATATTCATGCCATCCAATTCCTCCGATATTGTGAATATTAAAGTTATAAGGAAGTTTCCATTCAGTACTTACCGTAGAAATGGCAAGTTTCTTTTTCCAGTTGGCAAAAGTAAGCCCTCTTGTGGTCTGGGCTGCTTTTTTCCCCATACTTGTCGGGCCCCATTTTACAAGACTTCCATTGGAATATACGGCAAAAGCCTGTATAGGATATGAGAATATGACAAACTTTTTCACTCCGCTTAATACATCCAGCTGCATTGGAAACGGTGAATATGCCATCAATGTTGTATCTATTTTTGCAGGAACAACCAAAGTATCGGCATTCCATTTACTTTTAGAATCCAGCCTGTTTAAAGCTAAAATAGCAGTTCTCTCCTCTACACTGTATTTCTTGCTGAATTCTGCATACACAGAATCACGCATTTTTTTATCCTTAGGAAGAACAAAGGCATTATAGAAACCATTTTCCTGCATCACAGGCGGAACAGATTCTTTTTTCACTACAGGAACAGAATCTTTCTTTATGGAATCCTTTTCCACCTCCGAAGCTTCCGAAGAAGCAACAGTATCTTTAAAAGTATCACTTATCTTTTCTATTTCCTTTTTACAGGAAATCAAGAAAAAAGCGCATAAACAGACATAAAGAAAGGATTTTTTCACAGATATGTTTTTCATAAATAAATCGGCCATTTAGTTTGGCTACCCAGTACAAATATCAGACCTAAATTTGAATCATAAAAGATATTCTTAAAAATACCGTAAAAAAACGGAGGTTTAAGGATTGCAAATGAGGAGTTATAGTTAGTTCATTTTTATAAGGTTAGCGTTCCAGACAGGGATTCCGGGAGTCTCACATAAACATTATTCTCCTTTCCAGTTCTTTTTGAAAATAGTTTTACACCAAGATCAGTTTACATTAAAAAATTCAGTATAAATCTCACAATACATAAAAAAGCAATCAGCAACAGTATGTAAAACTGAACTTTATTTACTTTTCTATTCCCGAATTTCCAGACGAGAATTCTGTCAATGATAAATTATCACTTTTACAGGAATGAAATTGAATAGTAAATGGAAGGGGGGGGGAAATAAAAAAGTCTTCTATTTCTAGAAGACTTTTTCTGCGATCCGGACGGGACTCGAACCCGCGACCTCCGCCGTGACAGGGCGGCATTCTAACCAGCTGAACTACCGGATCAATTAAAGTAGCATTTGCTTTTAACTGGTGCAAATATATAGCTTTTTTTAACTTTTCCAAAGAAACGAGTTCTTTTTCTACGAAAGATTTTGTTAATATGCAGATTGTCAAATACAAAAAATAAGGTATCTAAGTATTTTAAAAGATTATCTTTCAAATTCAGGTAAGTTTTCTCTTTACGGAAACAATCAACTGTTTTTTTAACTATTCATCCGGTATCTAAAACTCACTATTCCCTTGTTATTATGATAGCAGAAAAATGATTGTACCAATACCTACTTACATGTCTCCTAAGCATTATCTACTTCTTCGATAACTTCAACAAACTTTTTACACAAAATAGACTTGTCATAAACTGTTTCAGCCAATTTTCTTGCATTTTGTCCCATGTTTTTGACCACCTCAGGGTTGTCTTTCAAATAGAGTACTTTTTCTACAAGTTCTTCCGGATGGTTGGGGTTTACATAATATCCGCAATGGTATTTTTCGGCTATATCCTTCGTCCATCCGGCAGAGTTTACAATAATCGGTTTTCCTGCAGACAACGAATCGAAAAGTTTGTTCGGAGAGTTGGTATACAAAATCGGAATATCCAAAAAGGAAATCATAGAAACATCTGAAAAATTGACAATCTCAGATACGTCTGTCATAGGGAACTTTCCGAGAAATTTCACATTTTTAAGGTTGTTTTTCTCAACTTCATCTACCAAATCCTGTTCGGTAGAACCACCTCCTACAAACAAAAATTCTATATCTTCTCTATCTTTTAATAATTTGGCAGACTCAATAATTGAATGAGCTCCATTTGCCAATCCCAGAGATCCAAAATGAACTATTTTGAAGGAATCTTTTTTTAACCCGAGTTTTACCATCAATTGATCATTTTTCCCCCTAGGCCAGAATTCGTCCATTTTAGCCATATTAGGAATCATTGATGTTTTTTCTTTTGGAATATATTTTACGACTCCATCCTGCATACCGGGAGAAAGGGCAATAACGCGGGAAGCGTTTTTATAAATCGTTTTTTCCAGCAGACGAGTTGTTTTAATTGTCCAGCTGTTTTTTATGGCTCCCATTTGTATAGGCACCTCAGGCCAGAGATCCCTTACTTCAAAAACAAAAGGTTTCTTTTTAAACCACTTTAATATAAGTGCCGGAATACCTATTGTAAGAGGAGTAGATGTAGCAATCACCAAATCAATATCTTTCTGTTTCCATCCTACTACAGATGATTTGTACATAAATTTCAGGAAAGCCTTTAATCTTCTGGAAACACTCATATTCTGGTCATAGTCTTCTTTTATATAAACGACTTCAATACCATCAATGTTTACCACTTTAATATCCTCTGAAAATTTCGATGATGAGGTGAGCATAGTAACTTTATGCCCGTTTTTAATAAGTTCTTGTGCTAGCCAATACGATCTTGTTCCTCCGGGTTCCTGAGGAGTTACGAAATATTGGTGGATGTATAATATGTTCATTATTTTTTTTCTGTATATAATTGTTGGTATACTTCAGCTATTCTCTTCCAGTCATGATTTTCTAACAATTGCTCCATATCAAAACTATAATGATCTTGTTTTTGGATTAAACGTTCAAGCGCCCGTTCGATCGCAGAAACAGAAATGTCTTCCACTTTTTCCCCAATAGAATCATCATAAAAACCGTCGATCCCTTCATTTTGTGTGTACATCACCGGTAAACCCTGCAGAAGGGCTTCTATATACACCAGGCCAAAGGTTTCTGCTTTGGAAGGCATTGTAAAGAAATCACTTCGTTCATAGTAGGATTTTAAAACAGGCAGACTCTCAACTTTTCCTACAAACTCAAAGGAAGGGTCGTTTTTAATAGAATCAAGGATTCTTTTCTCGTCATTTCCTCCTCCTCCAATCAGTGTTAATTTTATCTTATTCTGAACCTTGTGATTATAATTCTTAACAGCATTAATAAGGTTAAAGACATTTTTTCCCTTATTAAATTTCCCTATATAAAGCAACTGAATGCTTTTTTCATTCTTAACAACATTCCTTTTCATCACCTTTGATTCGATCCAGTAAGGATCTACACCATTTGGGACCACTGTGAGTTTTTGCTGTACATTCTCCAGGATATGAGACAGTCTTGAATCTTCAAGCATTCTTTTTTTATAGACTGCCGAAATGGTTATGATCTTATTCGCATTCTGAAGAATTTTTTTTCCGTAGCCTCTTTCGTGCAGAAAATATTTCAAAAACACATTAAGATCAGTATTACGCACTGCTACTATGTAGGGAATATTATATTTTTTATGAAGTTCATAGGCCGCTCCGCCATCGCTGTACCATGTGTGAGCATGAATAAATTTGACAGTCTTGAGATCTATTTTTGCTTCAATGTCCCGTACAATTTTTTTAATTTTTCTCTTATACAAAACCCGATCTGCATATTTTGATAAAATATGGCTGTAGATAATCTGAGAGCGGTTATTTTTAAAATTTATTTTATTTTTTCCTATTCTGGAAGCCTCCCGAAATGGATTGTATACAATCTGCTCCACCCCGTTATTATCCAGCTCCCTCACTAAATTTTTATAAACTGTGGATCCTGAGTAATCGTTTGTAATGTGGAGTATCATTTATCTAAAATTTTTAATGTACTATTCAGCTTCTGATTAATATTAATTGTTTCTTTCGAGGGTTCCCAATAAATAATACCGCTTACTTTCCTTCCTTTGTAGCTATAATCTTTTATCAGTTTTAAATAAGTATCATATAAATTTTCATTAACTACACTACCACCAGAAATTTTATTATAAGGATGAACTTTATACCAAACAAATGGTAATACAGGTTTTTGAACTTTTTCTGCCATTTGAAAGTTCAGATCTAAATTATTTGTGATATAGTTTTTAAAATAACTATCGCCTTTTTCAAAATTAGAATACATCAGATATAATGAAGGAGCAAGGTAATCTACACTTTTTAGTAATGGTTTTAATTTTTCAAAATCATTAAATTTCTTTTGAAAATCATAATTGAAGTTAAACGGAACACCATACAATACAACTTTTGCATTAGGCCTCATTTTTTTTACCAGATTTACCATATCTACCAGTTTCTTTATGTTTGAAGCGTAATTGACATCAAATCTGCTTTTCTGTTTAACATCCTGATAAACTTTATTTTCAATATCCAGTACTATTAAATCGGTACTTTGTTTATTAGGTATGATCGTATTAATACCCTGAGTTAAGGTATTAAGGTCAATGATATTTTTTTTATTACCGTCAATGTAATGCTGGCCAAAAAAATAATAATTTTTTATACAATTTTTACATTGTATATTATACCTTTTACTTTGTGTATACACATAAAATTCTTGTCCATTAAACCAACTAGGCATTAAGCACAGGAGTACGATGAGCATTAAAATATTTTTCATATCTGAAAGTAATAATTGTTAAAATCAATAAATACCATAGCAAATTGTTGGAATAAATATTATTTGAAAACATACTGAAAATAAAAAACTGGCAAAAGATCATCGGAATCCAACCTGTTGAATGATCATTTTGTATAACATACTTTCCTTTTATAAAAAGAGTTCTAATAAATAGTACTACAAGTATCATTCCGATAAAAAAACCTGTTGCCATAAAAGCTTCGACAAAAAGGTTATGGGGATAAGAGCCTATGTATGGTTTTGTTTGTATTAAAAAGTTCTTTCCAAAAATAGGATTGTCAATAAATTCTCTTAGAGCGACCTTAAATAATTTTTCACGCTCATTATCCTTTTCAAAAGTTGAAACCAATCTGTCTAAGAAATTACTCTTAAACAGACTTCCAAACAATTCCATAATCTGAAAAAAGAAAACGGAAATAAAAACAGCAGGTATGCTCAAATAAAAAACTCCTTTCGTTCCTTTTTTAATAACAAAATAAAAAACTGTCGACAAAATCAAAGCTATAAAGGGACTTCTACTTGCTGATACGAAGATAATCAGCGCCCCTAAAATTATACCGGCTATATAAAGAATAGAAAAAATTCCCTTTTTCTCATTTGCTAGTTTATAAATCGATAATAATGCTAACATAGTTCCATATTGTCCATATACAAGGACACCTATTTCAAGATCTCCAACATCTCTTCCGGTAACATTACTATTATTTCTTGATAATAATGATACAAAGAGTAAAGCGTATATGGTATAGTAAATTATGTTGAGTATTCCCTTAAAGTTTAATTTCTTAAAGTCTAATACCATAAAAGCGAAACAAGGTATTAAAACAACTCCAAATGCAAACTGTACATATTCTGAGTAAGTTTTATTGGAAGTAAGTCTTATAGGCTCAAAATAAATATCTTTCAATAAGAATAGGGAATAGATTCCCCAAAAAATTAAGAATAGGGTGTAAAAGCTAAAAATTTTAAAATTAAATTTTTTAGAAAAAATATTGCTACTGATAATGATAAGGCTAAAAGCCAGCACAAGTACACGATAGATTATATTAATACCCTGCCCTTGTATTTTCAAAATAGAAGGTAGGAAGCTAGATATTAAAAAGCCAGCTAAACAAAAGATTACATAAAAATTATAAAACTTTTTTTTAATTTGCATTATGCACTTTATTAATAAAATTTATCCAATTTATTCTCCATTTTTGTTCATTGAAAGAATACTCTACCGTTTCTTTTGCTTTTTCTGAAATTCTTTTTAAAGTATCAGGGTTTTCAATCAAAAAACTTATTTTTTCAATAAAAGCTTTGCTATCAGGATTCATAATATATCCATTATAATCGTCCAGAATAATATTGGTCATTCCCCCAACATTTGAAACGATAGGTACAGCCCCCGCAGCCATTCCTTCTAATAATGAGAATGAAGTCCCTTCACTTCCATAAGTCGGCACTAAAGTAATATGATGTTGTACATTGAACTGCTCGGATTCTCCGATACCATATTTAGTAATGTTGACATTTGCGAAAGAACCAATTTCTTTTATTAATTCATTTTTTAACGGTCCTTCTCCACAAATTGTAAATTCTACATTATCATATTTTGCTGTAATATTTTTTACTATATCTATCAAAATATGCACACCTCTCATCATCTCGAACCTTCTTGCAAAAAGAATTTTAATTTTATCACCAGAAATCTGATTGATGCTGGTTTCTTTAGAAATAGTAGCATAATTAGGTATTACTACCGTATTTTCTGAATAATTTCGAGGTAAAATTGTTCTTATCCAGTTTGTAAAATTATAATCTACACATACAACGTTTTTACAAATAAGAAAGTCTTTTGCATTTTTGTAACATTGTAAGAGTTTATAGAATATACCTACTATGTTCTTTTTAAAAAATCCGGGAAAGGCATTATATGAAATATAATCAAATGAAATCCCATGTTGAATAGAAATCGTTTTTGAATATCCTTTTAACTTAAACGCGATCTTATCTGTACCAAAAACAATTATATCATCAACTGAAATTTTATCGTTAACCTGGTTAAAAACATCTTTCGTTTGTTTTTTTAATGATTCTTTCAGATTGTTTTTCTTACCTATAATAGTTATTCCTTTATATTCTGACACAAAGTTTTCGTCTGCGCCCTGGTAAATTACTACCTCGTATCCTGCATTTTTTAAAGCTGTACCTAGACCTATTAAATAATTCTGAATACCTCCAACCGTAATCTGCTTACCCAAACGATCCATTACCGCTAAATAAAAAATATGTATTTTCATCTGATATTATTGTAATTGATTATAATATTCTTTTAATTTTAAAAACATTTGATCAGATAATGTTTTAAATTCAAGCATCTTCTGTGTCAAATATGTTTTTCGTTGTACATAGTTTTCATTGAGTAAAGAAATCTTGGAATACAAATCTTCCAGATCGAAGGGATTTCCCCAGCTGTATGAACTTTCAGAATAGGTTTCTGAAATAAACTTTAATTTCTGTTCAACTTCAATTGTTATAAATGGTGTATTCAATAATGAAGCAAAGATAGCCCCGTGAAAACGAGCTGTAATAAATAAATCGCACTTTGAAATATCTTCCAAAAAAGAGTCAAATTTATCCTTTTCAGGATTCCAGATGATCATATCCAATTTATCTTTTTTGCTATACCAATATGAATCAGATTCGGCATCAAAAAGGATATACTTTATCTCGTATCCGTCTTTCTTAAGTTTTTCTGTAGCATGCTGCAATTTCTCATAGTATTCTCCTCCTCCATTTGCATAATTCCAGTCTCTTACAATAACTCCGATCTTCTTTATTTCCTTAGCCTCATTTGTATATGAATCTAAAAAATGACTTTTAAAAGAATAACAAATATCCGGTGAAAGAATCGGTTTTTTAACACCCCATTCTCTTGATTTTCTTAAAGCAAATTCATCTCTCACACCTACAAATTCTGCTTTAGCAAACAACTCTCCCGTTTTTTTCTCTATAGTTGAATTTTCTATATCAAAAGGTCCTACACCTACACCAACCAATGCAATGTGTGAGGCATAATTGCTGATCTGGAATTTGTTTTCAATAAAGTTTTTCTTTACTATTCTTTTGTCAATATAGTTTTTAATATGGCTGAGATTAAATATTTTATCTTTTAACCCTTTGCTGAAAGTATTTTTTTTAAATTGATAAAATTGTGTTCCCCCTCCATATACTAATAATTTTGAATTTACAGGTTCTTTAAGTTTATGATAATCCATAACTTTAACACCAGGTAAAATATTATTAATATAAGAAGCTGACTGGCAAAGAAGTACAATATCAGTGGAAACTTCATTCAATTCCTTTACGATAGTATACATTAAGGCATCATCACCAAAATTGCCGAAACCATAACCACCTCTTATAACTATATTAGTTTCCATTTTTTTGTTTTAAATAAATATTATCTAATTCCTTATTCTTTAAATAATCGCTTATATTAGATCTCTCCTTTATTATTTTTGCAGGATTTCCTCCCATAATCGAAAACTTCGGAACATCTTTAACAACCACACTTCCTGCTGCAATGACTGAACCTTCTCCAATAGTAACTCCAGGTACAATAATCACGCTATCACCAATCCATACGTTTTGTTCAATCACAACATCCTTTATAAGTAATTCCTTGTCATAAGGTATTGCCTTAATATCATTAATATAATTATGATTTGCCGTATAAATTACTACTCTGGGGCCTATGATAGTACCTCTTTTTATTATAATTTTTCCAAAACTTGATAAAAATGAATCACGCCCCATGTATACATAGTCTTCTATATATACATTTTTAATATTCGTAAATTTAAAGCCCGTAGAAATTTTACATTTTTTACTTATATTACTACTACTTAGTATCTGTTGAATTTTATAATTATGTATTTTTCCGTCTACAAAATTCTTTATGTGAAATAAAATTTTACCTATCATTTTATATATACTTTATACCATTTATAAAAAGTAAAGAGACTTGCTGTTAATAAAAGAACAGCGATTAAGGCTCTTAAAACAATATTATCAACACAGATAAAAGACAAACAACCTAATGAAATAATAATGATCAAAACAAAATGTTCCTTGCTAAGAATCAGTTTTTTACTGATTAGCTTTTTTTTCAAATAGAAAGGAATAAAAATAACAGTATTCACAAAATACCCTATTAAAAATCCTACAGCTCTTCCTATTGCTCCATAATCTATTAAAAAATTGCATACAATTATTGTAGTTACAGCCCAGGTCATATTAGAGAAAACACTGAACCACATAAAATTTCCTGCTGCAAAATTTCTGGCGATCCCCTGTCTTTGCGCTATAATAATCGTTGATAAAGAAACAAATAGTAGTGTTAAGTGCATATCACTATTCTGATATTTGCTTCCATACAGTTGGGAAAACAAATCTGGCAACACTAAGATTGGCAGAAAAAGCACAACTCCTATCACATATGATTGGTTAATATTAAAGAAGTCAAATCTTTTGTTATTTTTACCAAAATTCTTCATTGTAAGTGGATAAGTCACTTGTCCAATTATTCCAAGTAACAGAGTGCCAACCTGAGAAAAATTAAAGGTAGCATTATAAATTCCTAATTGATAATATCCATTTATATGACTTTTTATCAACATAGAATTACAAATCAGTACCACCGGGCTTAGCATCATACTGCTTATAAAAGATGGTAAAGTGAAATTATACACTGTTTCTAAATGCTTCTTCTGGCCTTTTATTGTAAACTTTATTTGTTTAAGGTTTAATTCTCTTTGTAATAATATTGCTGAACAGAGCCAAATAGAGAAATTAATTATGACAAGAGAAACAACTACACCGTAAATTCCAAATTTGTATGCAGAAAACAATATCAGCGGTAATGAAAGGATCCCATTTACCATATTGACAAATGATATGCTTTTAAAGTTTTCAAGACCAGCAAGAGCACCTGTTTGCAATCCGTTAAGGGATGAGAAAAAAATAGCAAAAGCACAAAGTAATACCTCCTTAGACATATTTTGATTTCCCACAATATACTCACCTACCTGTTTATTAAATACCAATGAAAGAACAAGTATCGCCACTGCTAAAAAGAATACAGACAATCTTGTTAAAGAATAAATCTCACTGGCCTTTTTCTTATCACTCTCAGCGTATAAAGCAAGATATTTTGTAGCAGTTACACCAAAACTTGCAAGGCTGAATGTAGTAAATGTATTAATGTATGATTGCAATAATCCCAGCTTTCCGTACTCGTCTACTGTCAGTATTCTTGCAACTAAAAAAAGAGCTATAAAAACAAATCCTTTAGATATAAGAGTTCCCAAAAAGGACCAGAATACTCCTTTAATGATCTTTTGTTGGTTTCCCGTCCCTAAGACTTTCTTATATAATGATTTTATATTCACCTTTCAAAATTATTTGGATGATATAAAGTCTACGATTCTTTTACACGCCTTCCCATCTCCATACGGGTTATGAAGCTCACTCATTGATTGATAACGTTCACCATTATCGAGTAAACTTTGTGTTTCTGAAACAATTTTATTTTTATTTGTTCCTACCAAAATGACTGTTCCGGCATCTACTGCTTCGGGTCGCTCCGTTGTATCCCTCATTACCAAAACGGGCTTACCCAAACTTGGAGCTTCTTCTTGAACCCCTCCTGAGTCCGTAATGATCATATAAGATTTATTCATAAGCCAAACAAATGCAGGATAAGCTAGAGGAGATATTAGATGAATATTATCAATTCCTGATAAAATTTTATAAACAGGTTCTTTTACATTTGGATTTAAATGAACAGGATATATCACCTGTACATCTGGATTGTTAATGGCAATTTCTTTAAGTGCTTCACAAATATTTATAAATCCTTCTCCGTGATTTTCGCGTCGATGACCAGTTACCAATATAAGTCTCTTTGAGGAATCAACAATACTTTTCAAATAATCAATTTCATTATTATCGGATAGTGTGCTGACTCTTTCAGTACTATCCAATAATGCATCGATAACAGTATTACCGGTTACAAGAATATTTTCGTTTTTTATATTCTCATTTAACAAATTTTGTTTCGATTGTTCGGTTGGTGCAAAATGGTAATCTGATATACGTCCTGCAACCTGACGATTTATTTCCTCTGGAAATGGTGATCTTTTATTATGCGTTCTTAATCCTGCTTCTACATGGCAAACTTTAGCTCCTGCATAAAAAGATGCGATACTTGCTGCCATTGTAGTTGTTGTGTCTCCATGAACATAAACAAAATCAGGTTTAAATTCCTCTAGAATAGGACGAAGTCCTGTAATAATATCAGCTGTAAGAGTGTATAGATTTTGATTAGGCTTCATTAAGTTCAAATCATAATCAGGCTTTATTTCAAAAAAATCAAGTACTTGATCCAACATTTCTCTATGCTGAGCAGTCACACAGACCTTTGCTTCAAAATCGTCACTTTTTAAAAATTCCTTTACTAAGGGAGCCATCTTTATAGCTTCTGGACGAGTTCCAAATATAATTAGATGTTTTGTCTTAATCATTAAATTAATTATAATGCAGTTATACTTTTAATCATTACCAAATAGATCCCTTGTGTACACTTTTTCCTGTACATCAGCAAGCTCCGGTGCATTGCGGTTAGAAATAATGACATCGCATTCTTTCTTGAAAAGTTCTAAATCTTTTACTACTCTGGAACCGAAAAAAGACTCTTCATTAAGGGCCGGCTCAAACACTTCCACTTCTACTCCCTTAGCTTTAATCCTTTTCATTACTCCCTGTATGGCAGATGCTCTGAAATTGTCGGAGCCTGCTTTCATGATCAGACGGTAAACACCTACCTTTTTTGGTTTTCTGGCAAGTACAGAATCTGCTATAAAGTCCTTACGGGTCCTGTTGGCATCTACAATTGCCTGGATAATATTATTAGGAACAGCGTTATAATTTGCCAAAAGCTGTTTGGTATCTTTAGGCAGGCAGTATCCTCCGTATCCAAAAGACGGATTATTATAATGTGAACCAATTCTTGGGTCCAGTCCAACACCTTCTACAATCTGGCGGGTATCCAGTTCATGAATCTGTGCGTAGCTGTCTAATTCGTTAAAATAAGCTACCCTCAATGCCAGATAGGTATTTGAAAACAATTTAATGGCTTCTGCTTCGGTAGGATTAGTAAACAAAACCGGAATATCCTTTTTTACCGCACCTTCTTTCAGTAATTCTGCAAAAATCCTTGCCCGCTCGCTCTGCTCCCCGACAATAATTCTCGAAGGATATAAATTATCATATAAAGCTTTGCCTTCTCTCAAAAATTCCGGAGAAAACATTACATTATCTAAATGCATTCTGCTTTTTAACTCTACAGTATATCCCACCGGAACTGTAGATTTAATAATAATTACAGCCTCAGAATTATACTCTGTAATTTCCTTAATTACATTCTCAACACTGCTTGTGTCGAAATAATTGGTAGTGGGGTCATAATCTGTTGGAGTGGCGACAATAATATATTCAGCCTTATCGTAAGCTTCCTTCTTATCTAAAGTGGCTTTGAAATTAAGGGGTTTAGTACTTAGAAACGTACTGATTTCTCCATCTTCAATAGGAGATTTTTTAGAATTAAGCAATTCTACTCTCTCCTGAACAATATCTAAAGCTACAACTTCATTATGTTGGGCCAATAAGACGGCATTAGACAAACCTACATACCCTGTTCCTACGACTGCTATTTTCATTCTCTATTTTTTTATAAACGATTATCGTATTTCTCTAAAATTCCTTTAACATCATATAAAACTCCTCCTTCCTTCAGATAGCGGGAAAGATCAATATTCAGGAATTCATCATGAGAAACTGTAAGAACAATTGCATCAAACTGCCCCTTCACATCTTCAAGAGAATTGGTAGATTGTATACCATATTCATGCATTACTTCTTCTGGATTTGCCCACGGATCATACGTTGTGACTTCTACAGAATAGTCTTCCAGAGCATTGATAACATCTGCAGCTTTCGTATTTCTTACATCCGGACAGTTTTCTTTAAAAGTGATTCCAAGATTCAGTACTTTGGCATCCGTAATGTTGATTCTTTTCTTAATCATTGTTTTTACCACCTCGGAAGCTACAAACTGCCCCATGGAATCATTCAGTCTTCTTGCTGTAAGGATAAGCTCAGAATAATATCCCACGTCCTGCGCTTTTTGGGCAAGATAGAAAGGATCTACCCCGATACAGTGTCCTCCTACCAATCCGGGCTTGAATTTCAGGAAATTCCATTTCGTTCCTGCTGCCTCCAGAACTGCATGTGTATCAATATCCAGGAGATTAAATATTTTGGCAAGCTCATTCACAAAAGCAATATTGATATCACGTTGTGAATTTTCAATAACTTTTGATGCTTCAGCTACTTTGATGGTAGGTGCCAAATGGGTACCTGCTGCAATTACAGATTTATATAATTCGTCAACTTTTTTACCAATTTCCGGTGTAGAACCTGAAGTTACCTTTAAAATTTTCTCTACGGTACGTTCTTTATCTCCCGGGTTGATTCTTTCAGGAGAATATCCTGCAAAGAAGTCCTCGTTAAACTTTAATCCCGAAACTTTTTCCAGCACAGGGATACATTCTTCTTCTGTAACACCGGGATAAACAGTAGATTCATAAATAACAATATCCCCTTTTTTCAATACTTTTCCTACTGTTTCAGATGCTTTATATAAAGGTGTCAGGTCCGGACGATTATGTCTGTCTACCGGTGTAGGAACAGTTACGATATAGATGTTAGCCTCTTTAATATCTTCCAGATCAGATGAGCAAAGCAATCCTTTTGATGAGTTTGAAAACGGATTATCTTTCACTAAAACCGGCTGCAGTACCTCATCTTCTACTTCCAAAGTGGAATCTTTTCCGCTATTCAGTTCTGCAATTCTGGCCTGGTTGATATCAAAACCTACTACGGCATATTTTGTTGCAAATAAACGGGCCAGTGGTAATCCTACATATCCCAATCCGATTACCCCAATTTTATTATGTATATTCATATTAAATGTGATGTTCTTACTTTATTTTAATGTTTATTTTGAAGATAATTTGATTTATTTATTAAAAAGCTTCTGCCACCAGTTTTTCTTCTTATCAGCTGTATATCCGTAACCGTAGCCATAGTTGTATCCGTAGCCATAACCACCAACATTTTTAGAAACATCATTGATTACGAAAGAAACGTTTGATATTTTTGATTCTTTAACCAGTTTATTGGCAAAATCTATTAATATTTTTCTTGATACTCCCGATCTTACCACGTATAATGAAGCGTCGGCTGTATCAGAAATACTCAATGTATCTGAAACAAGCATCAGCGGAGCAGAATCGATCACAATATATTCGTAACGGGACGACATTTCACTGATAAGCTTCTGATAACGACCGTTGGAAAGAAGTTCCTGAGGATTTGGAGGGATAGACCCCGCATAAATCACATCACATTCAGGATTGGTATCTGAAGTATGGATAATATCTTCTACATCTGTCGTTTCATCATATAAATATTCTGTAAGACCGGCATTCTTAACACGTTCATCATCATATCTCTGGATCTGCGGATTTCTGACATCCGAACCAATGAGTAATGATCTTCCGTTTTTGCTTCCCAATGTCAGAGCAAGATTCACAGAAACCAGTGTTTTTCCTTCTCCTTTCACAGAAGAAGTTACCAGTATGACTTTCGCAGAATCTTTCTTAGGGAGTAGAAATTTAAGATTGGAAACCAATATTCTAAATGCTTCAGCCAACTCTGAGAAATCGTTTTTCTGTACAAGGTGATTCTGATTATCTTTAAGAGAAGGAATATCTGCCAGTACCCCAAGTGCTGAATTTTCTGAAATATCAGAACGGTTGTAGATTTTATCATCCCACATAAAGAAAAGATAGAACACTCCAAACGGCAACATCAATCCTAATAGAACTGCAGCTAAAAGAATGATATTTTTCTTAGGTGAAACAGGAGCATCATCAGTATAAGCAGGGTTTACAATTTTAGCTTTCGGAACATTAACAGATAGATTGATTGCATTTTCTTCCCTTTTTTGTAAAAGGAAAAGGAAAAGCTGTTCTTTAAGGTTCTGTTGACGCTCGATACCTCTGTAGATTTTCGACTGTCCCGGAACTTTTTCAATCATTCCAGTACTGGTGGAAATCTGACTGTTTATCTGCGCAATAGATGCCTGGATTGTTGCTTTCTGCTGACGGATGTTATCTCTTACGATTTCTTTTAGTGAAGAAATTTCTTTATTCATTTCTATCACTGCAGGGTTTTCATTGGTTGCCTGCTTCAAAGTTTTATTTCTGGTAATAACCAGCGTATTATATTGTGAAATTGCCTGTTCCAAAGAAGGATTTAATCCTAAATTTGAAGGCATAAGCTGATTATCTCCTTTTGAAGCTTCATTTTGAAGGGAATTAAGAAGATCCAGCTGTGTTTGCTGCTGAAGAAGCTGCTTTGTGTTCTCGTTTGTATTTTGAAGCGCCAATTGAGCCTGAGCCTCTAAGTCGACGATTTGGTTACGGTTCTGGAAGTCTTCTTTCTGATTCTCAACTCCGGAAAGATCCCGTGAAATAACTTCTAATCGTTTATCGATAAACTCCTGTGTATTCTGAGCCTGTAAGTTTTTATCTCTTAGTCCATCCAGATTATACTGTTTGGTTACTTCATTAAGAATAGCTTCTGATTTTTCGGGAACAGTTCCCACGATGCTGATGTCCATAAGCATCGCTTTCTGGTCCGGAAGATCAACCTGGATTTTCTTTTCTAAAGATTTTACCTTCTCTATTGGATTCCAGAAAACAATTTTATACTTATTTTTAAAGGTAAGGCCCGGAACTTTTTGAAGAACTACAGTTCCAAAATCTAGTATCAGGTTTTTACCAAAAGTTCCCTTTACTTTTTTGTTTTCCTTATCCTCCAGAACAAATTCATTTCCATTTACTTCTTTTACTTCATATTCGGAAGAAACAAATTTCTTGACATTTTTATAAGAAATAATTTCTGCAACAATGGGTACCTTGGTAAACAATTCGGAATCCCTTATCTCACCCGAATTATAATATTGTATATTAAGATTTAGATTTTCAACAACCTTCATCAGGATGGGTCTTGAGTTTACTACAGCTACTTCGCTCTTTAGTTCATCTGCATTTCCTAAACCAAGTCCTAAGTTATCGAGATCAATTAATGCACCTGTTAAATCAGACTGTTTTTTATCAAATTTTAATGTAGTAGTTGATTGATACTGAGGTACAGCGTATCTCAGATATATAAAGGCCACAATAACAAATAATAGGACAGATGCTATAAACCAAGGCCATTTGACTAAATATTTCCCAATGATCTTTCTTAAATTCAAAGATTCTTCACTTTCCTGAAATTCTATCTGCTGCATATTTATTTACGAGTTAAAGCAATAATAAGTGTACCAGCTGTCAGTAAAGCACCAATAATCTGGAATGTAAGGGCTCTGTTCGGATTCGAGTTAGCCTGAACCTGTTTGTTTTTGTCCGGCTGTACATATAATATGTCATTCTGCTTCATATAATAATAGGGTGAACTGACAATATCAGATCTTGTAAGATCGATATTAACAATCTGATCTGTCCCGCTATCATCGGCACGGATAAGCTTAACATTGGTACGGTCTCCGAAATCCGTCATATCACCTGCAAGCCCAAGTGCCTGAAAAATATTGATTTTTTGAGAAACACTTTCTTTCTGCCCCGGTTCCTTCACCTCTCCTAAAACACTTACATTGAAATTTTTAAGGGTAATGGTCACCAATGGATCTGTCAGATATCTCTTAAGACGTGATTCAAGCTCCTGTTTTAGCTGTACCTGTGTCATTCCTTTAACATACACATTTCCTAAAACCGGAAAAGAGATATAGCCTTCTTCATTGACAAGGTATTGACTTGGTTCTACATATTGGTTAATTCCCCTGCTAGCGTCACCCCCTACCTTATTTGCAGTATTAAGGTTAAAAGGCTTCACTGCTATTTCGTCAAGTGCAGATACAAGAATCATGAGAGCATCTCCTTCCTGAATATGTAAGCCCTGAAACTTAGCTTTTGCAACCTCTTCTTCCATATTATGCTTTGACATATATACCATATTCTGCTTCGGTCTGCATGATAATAAAGTAACCGATAACAGTACTATATATGCAATAATAGTTTTATTCATATGTTATTATTCTTATCTACTTGTGTTATTATTTAGGTTTATCGAACTAATTTCAACTATATTTAAATACATATTGTAATAAAACGACTATACTATTTAAATATTTTAAAGCGTGCTTTAAATTCTCATGTTAAAAATCACTTCTTTCTCTAGCAATTTTCATTCCGTTTAAAAACAAAATGATGAAATTATTATTTCAATATGAACTTTTTTATTTATTTAATTCTTTAATTTTAATTATATGCTTCATTTTCAGATATTCTATATTGTTTGTAAATTTTTGACGACATTTTCTTTTTACAATTCATCAACTCAATTTCCTCAATTCAATCCTGACATCATCATGTTTATGTCATGAGGAATTTTTCTGACACATTCATTATTAAGAAATGTGGCGGCCATTTTGAATATTAGAAAAACAAGGAAAAATAAAAACAGAATAGTAATCTCTATCAGCGAAAATATTTTTTTATCCTGATATCCATTAAAAGTAATTGGTAAGTTCGGACTAATCGGGTGAAAATATAAAACCAAAGCAAGAAAAAAAACAGCTAAAATATAAACAGGAAAAACCAACCATTCAGACATATACATTAAGCCTCTGATCTTAAAAATATTTCCCATATACAATAAATCTAAATTTCATTCTCATTAATTCATCAGCTAGTGGTTTTTATTGAACGAAGGTAACAATTATTATTAATATTTTTAATATTAATTTTTGTTTAAAACATAAAATTTATATCGAATATTGCAGAAAACTTACATCTTATTCAGGCGATCTACTTATATAAACCGACTCTCCTTATATCATTCCGCTTACAAATGGAAAATAAAAAAGTCTTCTAGAAATAGAAGACTTTTTTGCGATCCGGACGGGACTCGAACCCGCGACCTCCGCCGTGACAGGGCGGCATTCTAACCAGCTGAACTACCGGATCAATTTTTTAAAAAGAAATTGAGAAAACTTCCGCGATCCGGACGGGACTCGAACCCGCGACCTCCGCCGTGACAGGGCGGCATTCTAACCAGCTGAACTACCGGATCAATTTTTTAAAAAGAAATTGAGAAAACTTCCGCGATCCGGACGGGACTCGAACCCGCGACCTCCGCCGTGACAGGGCGGCATTCTAACCAGCTGAACTACCGGATCAATTTTTTTAAAGTAAATTGAGAAAACTTCTGCGATCCGGACGGGACTCGAACCCGCGACCTCCGCCGTGACAGGGCGGCATTCTAACCAGCTGAACTACCGGATCATTATTTTAAAGAACGTCGTTTCTTTTTCGTGGTTGCAAAATTACAACTTTTTTTGTTACCTGCAAATTATTTTAAAAAAAATGCCTCCCAATACTGGAAGGCGTTCATTATCAAACTTATTTTTTTTATAAGTGAGCGCTTAATTTTTCAGCGATTACCTCTTTTGGAGCTACACCTACTAATTTGTCTACTACTTCTCCATTCTTAAAAATAAGAACTGTAGGAATATTTCTGATACCGTACTGCATAGAAATCTCCTGGTTGTTGTCTACATCTACTTTCCCTACTACTGCTTTACCTTCAAAATCTGATGCAACTTCTTCGATGATTGGTCCTAAAGTTCTGCAAGGTCCGCACCATACTGCCCAGAAGTCTACTAATACCGGTTTATCTGATTTTAAAACCGTATCCTGAAATGAGCTGTCTGTAATTTCTAAAGCCATTTTTGTTTCTTTTATTTTAATTAATATTATTTTCTTTTAATCCTTTTGGATATTCAAAATTACGATATTTAAAGCACAAGACTATCTATGCTCAACATTAGTTTTTTCTATAGTGTAATCGCTTGAGATTTCCTTTAATGCGTTCACCAGTGTGTCAATCTCCGCTTTAGTCGTCATATGGCTGAAAGAGATACGTAATGGGGTGCAGTGATCCATTTCATCCTCAGAAAGCACCATCATCATCACCATTGAAGGCTTTGATGCTCCTGATGAGCATGCACTTCCCTGAGAAATTGCAATTCCTTTCATATCCAGCTGAAGTCCTATCAATGGATTTTTATAAGGCAGTAATGCGCTTAAAACTGTATAAAGGCTATTTTCCTTTTCTGCACTTCTTCCGTTGAATTTAATTCCTTCAATTTCAGCAGAAAGTCTTTCAATTGCATAATCCTTGATATTCTGCATATGTTGGGTATATTCTTCCATATGATTCAGGGAAAGTTCTAAAGCTTTTCCTAATCCTACGATACCACAAACATTTTCAGTTCCGGCTCTAAGACTTCTTTCCTGAGGTCCTCCGGTAATAATTCCTTTTAAACCTGTTGCTTTTCTGATAAATGCAAATCCAGCTCCTTTCGGACCATGAAACTTGTGGGCACTACACGATGCAAAGTCCACAGGGATATCAGAGAAGTCAAGGTTCATATGAGCCATTGTCTGCACGGTATCTGAGTGGAAAAGTGCCTGATACTGTTTGCAAAGCTGGGCAACCTGTTTAAGGTTAATGACATTTCCGATTTCGTTGTTGGCATGCATTAAGCTTACCAGTGTTTTTTTATCTGAAGCTTTTAAAAGTTCTTCTAATTTAGCAAGATCAATATCTCCTTTTTCATTCGGACGGATGTAGTTTACCTCTACTCCTTTTCTGTTTTTCATATCCAGAATACTTTCAGAAACGCATTTATGTTCCAGAGGAGAACTGATGATTCTTTCTACCCCAAGGTGTTCTACCGAGGATTTGATGATCATATTATTTGATTCGGTACCACAGGAAGTGAAAATGATTTCAGCAGGAGTTACATGAAGATAGTCTGCAACCTGTCGTCTTACATTTTCAATAAGGATTTTTGCTTCCTGGCCAAAGCTGTGCGTTGAAGAGGGGTTTCCGAAATTCATCTTCATTGTGCCCACCATTGCATCTATAACTTCTTCTGCAAGCGGAGTGGTTGCGGCATTATCTAAATATACTTTATCCATTGTTATTTTGAATATTTTAATTCTACGGAGTTAAACTGATAATCTGCGGGAACAGTAAAAATAAACCACGGGTTTGAAATTACCTGAATTTCCATTCCACCGGAAGGCTCTCCGGCAGGAACTTCTACATACAGAATCTTATTTTTCACAGATATATTTTTAATTTCTTCAATTTTGTGACTTCCAGATCTGAAGGTTCCCAAATTGTATACAACAACTTTTTTATTTTTCGGAAATTGTGGATATTTAATATAAGATTCTTTTCCCAGTTCTGAAATACCAAAACTTCCGCTGATAATATTACGAAAATCCTTTTCGTCTTTAATGATCTTAAAGCCGGGAGCATCGGTTCCTCCCTGATTTTCAGAAACGAGGAGCTCCGTACTTTGCTGCATAACAGAAGACTTCTGAGATGAAGTGCTGGCACAGCCCATAAAGAGTACTGCACATGCAATGATCAGGCTTTTCATTTTTTACAATTTTATCTCCCAAAATTAGTGAAAAAATTGGTAATGTCCCTCATTTGCCCATTTCAACATTGGCCGATCTCCGGAAGTATCACCAAATGCAATAATTTTATCGTACTTGGAATCGTTAATTTCCTCTTTGATTCTTATCAATTTTTCCTTTCCGTTACAATTTTTTCCTACAAAGTTTCCGGTGAAAATACCGTTTTTAAACTCTGCTCGCGTAGAAACAAGCTCCATTTTCAGTTCTTCAGCGAATGGTTTTACCCAGATATCCAATGAAGCGGTTACCAATAAACTCTGTGTACTATTCCTATCGATATTTTTTATAAAATCCAATGCATTCTCCCTTACTATTTTAGGGTAGTGCTGTTCAAAAAACTGTTTAGACTTCTGTTCAATTTTCTCCTGGGTCTGTCCTCTTAAAATAGAACCGATAAAGCTTTTTTTCACTTTTTCCGTTTCAGCCAGTTTTAGCTTCAACAGGATAAAAAGAGGTACGTGTCTCAAAAATTGTATACGGTATTTTGTTGAATCGTAAAATTTAAGATACATAAACATGGTATCCTTATATGTCAGGGTTCCGTCAAAATCAAAACAATACAATTTTTTCATTTTTTAAAGCTTTAATTTCTTGAATATAAACTCAGGAATATTACTGATAATCATCATAATAATACTCCAAACCGGCAAAACATATGCCACATTTCTCTGTTTTTTGAAGGCTTTATAAATACAGGAAGCTGCCTGTTTTGGCGTTGCTGTCAGTTTCGGATTTAAAGGCAGGCCTTCTGTCATTTTGGTTGCCATAAACCCTGGTTTTATCGTAAGAACGTGCACTTTTTTATCAAAAAGATAATTTCTCAAACCACTCAGATAAGCCGTAAAAGCTGCTTTTGCACTTCCATAGATAAAGTTACTCTGTCTTCCCCGGTCTCCTGCCACTGATGAAAGACCGATAATCGTTCCGGATCTTCTGCTTTCAAATTTTTGAGCAAAATAATTCATGACAGGCACCAGTTTTGAATAATTGATATCAATGATACGCTCTGTATTTCTATTATCATATAATCCTTCTTCTGTTCCTTCACCCAAATATCCTACGGCACAAAATAATACATTTGAATTGATATTATCAAATCTATTGTAATCAATTTCTTTTGTCAGATCCAATTCAATGACTTCCGCCTGCTGCAGAAACTTTACATCAAGATGTCTTGCAAAACGCTCTGTAGTTTCTTTATTTGAGGTAAAAAGATAGATTTTTTCAAACTTTTCTCCTTCCTGAAGTGCTTTTTCCACAAAAGCCTGTGCTACTTCAGATGTACTTCCCAGAACTATCATTACGAATTGTTATTTATGATTCTTTTGTGCTGTAAAGACACAAATTTAGGATTTTGAATATTTTTCAGGTAGTTGGTAAGCGATGATCTGCTCATGCTGTCTTTGGTAAGATAAATTCTTCCTCCAAACTCCTGAACAATAGCATCCAACTGATCTACCAGTTTTTTCAGTTTTGAATTGACTTTAAAATCCAGCGCCAATGTATACCCTTCCACAGGGAATGAGTTGTAAGCCTGAGGATTATTTTTTCCAAAAAGTTTTAAAACTGCTAAGAATGATCCGTTTCCGCTTTTGGCGATCGTTTCAAGGATTCTTTTCATTCCTTCTTTTCCAGTTTCTTTAGGAATGACCATCTGATACTGTATAAAACCGGACTTCCCATAGATCTTATTCCAATCTGTGATCGCATCCAAAGGATAGAAAAACGTTTCATAATCGATAAAGTTTTTCACTTCTTTTTTAGACTGCTTTTTATAGTATAACCAATTGAAAATTTTTACGGTAAGGGCATTCAGTACAAATCCCGGAAAATAAAAAGGAACTGTAGGAGAAAATTTCTTCTTCAATCTCAATGGTGTTTTGGAAAAACTCTGGGGAAGTTCATGCTGAAAAGCATGTTCTCCTCTCATGAGAATACTTCTTCCGATATTTTTTCCTTTCTGAAGACAATCAATCCAGGCCACCGTGTAGGTCCAGTTTTCACTTTCATCGAACAGCTTAAAGATCTCATCCAGATTGTCTGCTTTGATACTTTCCTGACGAATGTATGCGGACTCTATATTTTTAAGTTTAAATTTTGCTGTGAGAATAATACCGGTAAGTCCCATTCCACCAATGGTAGCCCAGAACTTTTCTGTATTTTCCTCCCTGGAACAGGTAATGATCTCCCCTTTCTCATTCATGAGCTTGAATTCAAGCACATATTCTGAAAAACATCCTTCTGCATGATGATTTTTTCCATGAACATCGGATGCTATAGCACCTCCTACCGATACAAATTTTGTCCCGGGAGTAACGTATAGAAAATATCCCTGCGGAACCGCTATTTCCAGTACATCTGAAAGCAGCACTCCGGATTCACATTCTATGATCCCGTTCAGACGGTCAAAATTGATGAACTTATTTAATTTTTTTGTTGAAAATATAGCTTCTCCCAATGAAGCATCTCCATAACATCTCCCATTTCCTCTCGCTATGACTTCGTTGTGATTGAGTACAAATTCTTTTATTTTTCTGAAACTGTCCTCAGATCTCATTTCCTTCTCTACTATTGGGAAATTTCCCCAGTTGGTAACTTTCTGTATGAAATTCGGCTTCATTTCTTAAAATAAATTTGAATTAAAAATGCAACGACCCAAAGCAATAAAGTAGCCTGTATATAACGGTCTCTGTACACGATTTTTGTTGGAGATTCCGTTCTGTTGTAAACAAGGGTCTGCTGAAGATATCTTAACAATGCAAATACAACGAAAATCACTGTATAAAAAACTCTTTCATGAAATCTTTCCTGAACTTCCGGAGAGAGCGTAAACATCAGGTAGCAGACAATAGCCAGTGTAATAGAAATGGATAAAGCAATATCTGCAAACTGAACGTTATAGCCATCCAGTGCTTTTCTTGTTTTTCCTGAAACCTGGGCATTGATAAGCTCTCCCCTTCTTTTTCCTATAGCCAGTACCAAAGCCAATACAAAGGTCAGCAGAATCGCCCATTGCGAAATGCTGATTCCGGTAATATAACCTCCAGCCAGTACACGCAGGACAAATCCTATGGCAATAATAAAAATATCAATAATAGGAACGTGTTTAAGCCTGAAAGTATAGGCAAGATTCATAACTACATAAAATCCTATGATGATTGCAAATTTCCAAAGAAATTCATGGAAATAAAGTTGAGTAAAAAATACAAGACCAATATCAGCAATGATAAGACCTATAAGAATTCCTATCGCTTTTGATTTTGAAATAGCTCCACTCGCCAAAGGTCTTCTCCTTTTCTCAGGGTGTTTTCTGTCTGCTTCAATATCATTATAATCATTCAGGATATAAACAACACTTGCTGCAAGTGAAAATATGACAAATGCAAAAATGCTTTTGAGAAGCAGATCTGTATTGGTAATATTACCTGAAAAGAACAGAGGGACAAATACAAAAAGGTTTTTCACCCATTGCTCCACACGGAGCAGTTTTAAATATTTCTTCATTTATGTTATTTCAAATACAAAAATAATAAATTCAAAATTTCTAGCATAAAAATACAAAAAAAACCGCCGGGGCGGTCTTTTACGAAAATATTTATATATTAAATTAACTATTGCCCTTGTTTGGCATCGTTAATCATTTTTTCATTGGCAGTAATAGCAAACTCTACTCTTCTGTTTTTAGCTCTTCCTTCTTCAGTATCGTTGCTAGCTACAGGCATTGCTTCACCTTCACCTTTTGTAAACATTCTGTTTGATGCAATTCCTTTTCCTGATAAATAGGCTTTCACAGCATCTGCTCTTCTTTGAGAAAGTTTAAGGTTGTATGCATCTGCACCTTTGCTGTCTGTGTGACCATAGATATTGATGTTTGTATCCGGATTATTAGCCAGTACTTCAGCTAATTTATCAAGGTTGGTCTGTGCAACAGAAGTAAGGTTTGAAGAGTCGAAAGCAAAGTTAACGATACTTTCATTCATAGTTACCTTAATACCATCTCCTACTCTTTCTACCTGAGCACCTGGTAAAGTTTCTTTAATATCTTTCGCCTGCTTATCCATTTTGTTACCGATAACGTTACCAGCAACACCACCGATAATACCTCCCAATACAGCTCCGATAGCTCCGTTTCCTCCTTTACCTACATTATTACCAAGGATACCTCCAAGTACTGCTCCGGAAGCTGCTCCTACGGCTGTACCTCTTTGTTGGTGATTTGAATTCTGAACCGCTTCACAGCTCGTCAATAATAATGCTGATGACAAGAAAAGGGCTCCTACGTATGTTTTTGTAAATTTCATTTTTTTTGATCTTTTATGTTGATAAATTATTTCATTCCGGTTCTCTGGAAGTTGTAAACTACTTTTACATTACCTCCTTCAAAAGGAACATCTTGCTCAAGTGAAAACTGATCTGTACTCTGATTAATCATTGTAAGACTGTAACCTGCTGTATTTTGTTTAGCTTTTGTACCTGAAGCAATTTTTTTAAACATAAACGTATTACCGCCTTTTACTTCAAATTTGATTGGTTGTGTAATTGCCGGGCAATCTCCACCACCGTTTAAAGTATACGCTCCTGTCCAGTTATTGGGAATCAATCTCCAGTGGCTTCCTACGAAGCACTGTGCGTCTGCACCTTCATCAAAAGGCTTAATTTTATAACCTTTATCATAATCTATGCTTACAATCTGCCAGTCTCCTTTCATTTTCAGGAAGTCGGCTCTTTGATTTTGAGATGTAGCTGCTTTGTTAACAGAGGAACACGAAACTGCAAAAAGTGATGTTCCCAACATCCCTGCAAGTAGTAACTTTTTCATTTTGTTGTTTATTATTTTGTTACTATAAAGTTACAAAAAACCGTGCCAAAATTTAAAATAAAAAATAAAAAGTCCGAAAAAATTCGGACTTTTTATGGTTTCTCCTTAAACACAGGGAGATAAATTATTTTTTAACAACCTTTTTTACGGATTTCGAAGGCTTGGCTGTGCCTGTAGTTTTTCCTTTATAAAAGTTGGTATAAGCATATTCTGCAGCTTTTTTCAGGTCGATAACTCCACCTGCCTGAGATTGGTCACCAAAACCATCTGCTGTACTCGGGTTGCTGCTTTTCACAAGGGCTTCAATAATCTGATAAGGTTTCAGATCCGGCATGTAAGCCAGCAAAACAGCAGCTCCTCCCGCTACTACAGGGGAAGCCATTGAAGTACCCTGAAGGTATTTATATTCGTTTTTAGGAACGGTAGAATAGATTTCTTCTCCCGGAGCAAAAACGTTCACCATCTTTTTATTGTAATTAGAAAAATCTGCTCTCAGCGCATTATTTTTATTGGTACTTGCCCCTACCACAAGAACGTTGCTTACAAATGGTTTCTCATCTGTAACATTTTTAAAGTTGGTAGGATATGCCAGATGTTCTGCGACATCTTCATTTTCGTTACCTGCAGCTTTTACTAAAAGAACACCTTTATCTTCAGCATATTTGAAGGCATCCCAAACCACATTTTTACCAGGAGAAACAGGTTTTCCAAAGCTCATATTTAAAACTTTCGCACCATTATCTACAGCATATCTGATCGCATTGGCAACATCTTTATCTCTTTCATCACCATTCGGAACTGTTCTTACAGACATAATTTTAGCCACTTTGGAAGCTACTCCGTACTGAACTTCTTTTCCTTGCGGAAGTCCGGCAATAATACCTGCCACGTGAGTTCCATGTTCTGCATCCGGTCCTTCATAATGATTATTTCCATAGATTTTTTCAGAATAGTCATCATAGTTATCCCCTACAATTTCTTTTCTCGGATCATAGGAAAGGTCATATTGTTTTGCTGCAGGAGCAAAATGATCGATGGCTTCTTTCATTTCTTCCTTCATCTTTTTTTCGAATTCCTCTGCTGATTTTCCTTTGAATTCCGGATTTTGGGAGATCTGGCCTAAAAATTCCTTCGCAATGGCATCTCTCTGATCTGTCGGAGCTTTGATCGCAGCAATAGTTTCAGCGGTTACAGGCTTACCTGCAAGCAGTTTTACCATATTAGGAATCAGTTCGTTCAGCATAGAATAAGTCTGAAAGTTTTGTTTTGCCTCGATACTTTTTTTATTGAACATATCTTTGGCTTTCATATACATCTCAAACTCTTCCTTCATCTTAGCCTGGTTGGCTTTATTTTTTGTGGAATCATCACCTTCGAAGACAGGTTTATATTTGGCAACTACTCTTGTCACCTCCATGTTATCGATATCAATATCACCGTTTTTACCTCCTATAAAGTTCCATCCGTGTACGTCATCAATATATCCGTTTCCATCGTCATCTTTTCCATTTCCGGGAACTTCGTTTGGATTTGACCATAGGTTTTTTACCAATCCCGGATGATCTACCTGTACTCCACTGTCTAATACACCCACCACGACGGTTTTAGGCTTCAGACCTTTAGATTCCAGGTATTTATAAGCATTTGCTGTATTTACCCCGTATACTTTTGAAGTTGCAAAATCTTTATGATACCATGTCATCAGATCTTTATCTTCGTTGGGATCAATACTTTTAGCTTTAGATTCCTGTGCAAAAGAGAAACTAAAACCTGCAAAAAAAACTGCAGCTAATAATACCTTTTTCATATGTTGATATTTAATTTTTTAAAGAGATATGCCAATCACCATCATCATCTGTTTTATACTTTACCAACAGTGATTGTACTAATATTGTTGTTTTATATTTTTTATATATACGAGTGATTCCGGGCCTTTATTACAAATAAGATCAAGAACCGACAGGTCTTCCAAAAATCCGAATTTATCAGAGAATGTCTGGTAATATTCTTCCATCTGAAATTCTGAAGGAAGTTTTGCCGAAAACTTTTCTCTGAAATTAATACTCTCCGGATTTTTGATATATTCTTTATTCAAAGAGTGTGCCTTTTCTGTTTTCAGTATCTGTTGGATGACTTCTATCCCTTTAAGGTTAAAATCCAAAAGGAATTTTTCTTTAAGGTCAAATATTTTCCTGAACTTATCTTCATAATACTCAAAATAAGGAGAGCTTTGATATGCGGTCTTAATGGATTTCCAATGAAGCGTTCTCCAGTCTTCGCGGTAAGAAATTTCAACATCTTTGAATTCTCTTTTCCCATTATGATTGATGGGAATTATTAATGATAATTTTCCGTTGGCACCATAAATATTGGCCCTGTTTCTATACGTCTGCTTCGGAAAGTTTTCAAACTGTTCAAATACAATTTCATTTTCAGGATTTAAAAACACTGAAAACCATGAGATTGGGGGCATATAAAATGCCGGTAATAATACATTCTTCATATTCATAATGCAAAAATGAAGTATTTTTTCAAATACTTCATTCTATTTTACGTTTAATTTTTTTTATTAATTGTCTTCAGTTTTTTTCTTTCTGAATAATTTCATGAAATACTCCCATCCGAAGAACAAGATCAGGATCATTGCTGCAATCCACCAGTAAGAGGTTTTATTGGCTTCTCCTGTATTAGTTGCTTTGAACATTCTTTCCCAACGGATTTTCTTAGGGGCCTGATACGTTGAACTTGCATCCGGGAATACTCCCTGTACGCTCATCCATGTAAACATTGGTTTTCCAACAATATTTTCTTCCGGAACGAAACCAAAGAATCTTGCATCCAATGACGCATCTCTGTTGTCCCCGATCATCATATAATAATCCTGTTGAATGGTATACTGATTCGCTTCTTTACCATTAATGAAGATCTTTCCGTTTTTCTTTTCTAAACTGTTGTGTTCATATTCAGAAATGATCCATTGGTACATTGGAAGTGTCTCCTGATTGATCGCTACCACATCTCCTTTTTTAGGAATTCTAACCGGGCCGTACCAATCCTGATTCCAAGGTTTGTTGATCGGGAAAATAGATTGTGTGGTATCAATTTTAGTTTTAGCTTCGTCTCTGTAATATACTGCAGCTTCTCCTTTTGGTGAAACTTCTTCCTTCATATCAATAACATGAGGAAGCTCTTTAATTTCTTTGGCAGTTTTATCCGTTAAACCCTGGAATCCATAAAGGAAACCTCCGTTATCCTGCTGTACTTCCTGAACCGGTAAAAATCCGTACGCTTTGTATAAAGTAGGAATATCCAATTGCGCATCAGTCGTTACAATATATCTGTGCTGTACTTCCTGATCTCCTAAAACAGTCTCCGGCTTTCCGTTAACGAAAAGTCTTCCGGCTCTCATTTCAAAAGTATCTCCTGCTGTAGCCACACATCTTTTTACGTAAGGATCTTTTCTGTCAATAGCAGTATGGACGGAATCCTGAGGATAGTTGAAAACCACCACATCATTTTTCTGTGGCTTGTTGAATTGTAAGATTCTTGTGTAAGGAAGCTTCACTGCATCTACGTAAGACTTTGGATCATCTTTCGGGTTTCCTTTCTGTCCTGTATCCATAATGGTTCCCTGAAGGAAAGGTATGGCTACCGGACGCATTGGAAGTCTGTATCCATAGCTCCATTTGTTTACAAAAAGGAAGTCACCCACCAATAATGTTCTTTCCATAGATCCTGTAGGAATCCCGAAAGGCTGTGTTACAAAAACGTGGATAATAGTGGCAAAAACTACCGCAAAGGTAATGGAACCAATGAATGTATCTTTCTTTTTATCGTTTTTCTCTTCTTCTGTAAGAAACAGGTCGTTTGCATTTTCATCTTCTAACTCTACATCTTTCGAATAGTTGATGACCGCCATATAAATAAACGGCAGAATCACGGTAAGAATCTGATCTTTGAAAAGTGTTTTCCCAAACTTTTTCACTAAATAAAGGTGGAAAACCGACATCATAATGGGGCCTACTATCGGAAGATAAGACATGATTGCCCACCATTTCGGATGTTTTGTTTCTTTGAGAATAATGAAATAGTTGTAGAAAGGGATAAAAGCAAACAGAGGGCTATATCCCATTTTCTTGAACAGTTTCCAAGATGAAATCCCCATCAGTACGGATAGTATGAGGACATACACTGTATAAGTTAAAAAATAATTCATAAATTTTTGTGCCTATTCTTAAGATATAAATAATAAAAATGATGAGTAATAAATGATAAAAGCAGTCCGCTGTTTACAATTCACTATTCATCATTTTCTGCTTATTGGTCTGCAATTTACAGAATTTGTTACAAATTAAAGCCCCAAAACGTCTTTCATTGCGAAGTTTCCTTTTTTATCTTTAATCCACTCAGCAGCTACTACCGCTCCCAGTGCAAAACCGTTTCTATTGAAAGCGGTATGCTTGATCTCGATTTCGTCCACTTCACTTCTATAATATACGCTGTGTGTTCCCGGAACTTCGTCTTCACGTACCGCAAAAATTCCAAGCTGCCTCCCTTCTGTTTCTTCCAGTTTCCAGGCATCGAATTTCGGATTGTTCTGAATGATTCCCTCAGCGATAGAAATTGCAGTCCCACTTGGAGCATCTTTTTTATGGATGTGATGAATTTCTTCCAGCTGGCAAGAGTATTCATCTACGTTTTTCATCAGGTCTGCCAACTTTTCGTTCAGAGCAAAGAATAAATTCACGCCTAAACTAAAGTTAGAACCATATAAGAAAGCAGTTCCATTATCTACTGCTAGTTTTTCAATTTCAGCTTTTTGATCAAGCCATCCTGTTGTTCCGCAGATCACGGGAATTTTATTTTCAAGGCAAGCTTTGATGTTTTCAAAAGCTACTTCCGGCAGTGAAAATTCAATCACAACATCCGGATTATTAAGATTCTCAGCAGTCGGGGTTTCCTTCAGACGGGCAACTACTTCATGACCTCTCTTCTGTGCGATCTCATCAATGATCTTACCCATTTTACCGTAACCAACTAATGCTATTTTCATATAATCTTATTTATTTTTAATGCTGCATTCAATCTTCAGACCTTCTGCAGATATGTTGTATTTTAAAATCTGTAACTTAAACTGAAACCTGTTTTTGGTGCGCTGAAGCCATACTGGTCCTGAATAACCGATGGCTTAAACACCAGATCCGGATCATGACGGCTTTCATAAAGATGAGCGTCTACTACAGCATCTACAATATTCAGAATATAAATCAAACCTGTAATGGCAATGGCATAATCCCTTTGTCTTTTGGCTCTGTCCTGTGCATTCCCCAAAGCTTTTTTGTCCAGCCACGGGTGACTGTCTACAAATTCATTGGGAGTACCATTCAGTTTTGCCACGTAATATTCACGATATTTTTTGTATTGGTTATCATTCCATACGGCAATACCAACCCCAGCACCTACCGCTCCCCAGACAATAGGAATTTTCCAGTATTTTTTGTTATAAAACTGTCCTAATCCGGGTAAAACTGCAGAGTACAATCCTGCTCTGGTAGGATTAAGCTTTAAGGTTTTTGCTGTGGGACCGTTTGCTTTTTCAAGATCTTCAATAATCTTTGATTCTGTTTTGCTTGGTTTTACCACACGAGGTTCTTCTTTCGGAGGAGTCTGCATCCGAACGGTATCGATAGGTTTTACTTGTGAGTAAGCCAGTGAAGCGATACACAAGAAAAATGTGAAAAATATTTTCTTCATTTATTTAATATGGGATAAAATATATTCCAGCTCTTCTTCATTTTTAAAGTCCAGAACAATTTTACCTTTTTTACCATTTCCAGAAGCTTTGATCTCTACTTTCACGTCTAAGATATCAGCAATGGTCTTCTGGGCTTTTTTATAGTTATTGGAAAGCTCCACTTTTGCTTTTTTGGCAGCAGGAGACTTCGGGTTCTTCAATGCAGCAGCAGCCTGTTCAGCCTGACGAACGTTTAATTTTTCTTTGATAATAAGATCAAATAAAATCTGCTGATCTTCTTCACTTTCAAGACTAATAATCGCTCTTCCGTGTCCTGCAGAAATCTCACCGCTTCTGATAGCATTCTGAATATCCGGATTTAATCTTAGCAGTCTGATAGAATTGGTAATTGTACTTCTGTCCTTTCCTATTCTCTGGCTCAGGTTTTCCTGAGTAAGACCGATTTCCTCCAAAAGCCTGTGATAAGTTAATGCAATTTCAATAGCATCAAGGTCTTCTCTCTGGATATTTTCAACAAGAGCCATTTCAAGAAGCTCCTGGTCATTAACTAAACGGATATAGGCAGGAATAGTCGTTAATCCGGCAATTTTAGTTGCCCTGTAACGTCTTTCCCCGGAAATGATTTCAAACTTCTCCCCGTCTTTTCTCAGGGTAATCGGCTGGATTACGCCTAAGTTTTTAATAGACTGCGCAAGTTCGTTTAATGCTTTTTCATCAAAATAAGTTCTCGGCTGCGTTGGGTTCGGATAGATATCTTCAAGCGCAACTTCCACAATATTCCCCACAAACTTATCTGCTCCTTCATCAGTAGCGGAATTGATCGTTGCTTTGGATTCTGCACTTAAAATGGCGCCCAGGCCGCGTCCCATAGCTCTTTTTTTGTCCTTCATAGATATAATTGATAAATGATGTTTGAGAAGTGATGACCAGCATTCACTTATTGCCCATTTATTATTAATTTAATTCTTTATTAAGTTTTCATTCTTCAAAAGAACTTCTTCAGCTAGCTGAATATACTGAACAGCTCCTTTACTTTCCGCATCATAGTTCAGGATACTTTCCCCGAAACTTGGTGCTTCACTCAATCTTACGTTTCTGCTGATAATGGTTTCAAAAACCATCTCAGGGAAATGTAAATTTACTTCTTCCACAACCTGATTGGATAGTCTCAATCTGCTGTCGTACATGGTTAAAAGAAGACCTTCAATTCCAAGATCTTTATTATGGATTTTCTGAACATTTTTAACAGTGTTCAACAATTTCCCAAGTCCTTCTAATGCAAAATATTCACACTGGATCGGAATGATTACAGAATCTGCTGCTGTAAGAGCATTTACCGTAATAAGACCTAAACTCGGTGCACAGTCGATGATAATATAATCATAATCATCCCTTACACTTGCCAATGCTTTTTTCAGCATATACTCACGGTCTTCCTTGTCTACCAATTCAATTTCCGCTGCTACCAGATCGATATGTGACGGAATAATATCCAGGTTGGGAGTTGCCGTTCTTTTGATACAGACTCTTGTATCTGCACTATGCTCCAGAAGATTATAGGTAGAATACTGAACATCCTCAACACCCAAACCGGATGTTGCATTCGCCTGAGGGTCAGCATCAATAATTAATATTCTTTTTTCCAATACTCCTAATGCTGCTGCCAAATTTACAGCGGTGGTAGTTTTACCAACACCTCCTTTTTGATTAGCAATACCTATGATTTTTGCCATTATTAGAACTTTAAGTTTCAAAAATACACTTTTTTCTTTGCTCTCGGTGAGTGGGGAAAATCAAAATTGAGTTAAAATATTGTTAATAAGCAATTTAACGATAAAAAAAAATTATCCACAAAAAAAATTCTTTGTGGATAACTATTTGAAATTTACTTTTCCGTATTAATTATCAAATTTCATAGAGATGGGAAATTTGAAATAACTTCTTACGAATTCTCCTTTTTTGTTTTTGGCCGGTATCCATTTTCCTTTGTTGGAAATTGATTTAATAGTTCTCATTGCCTCATTGTTAAAATCGGCGTTGGTTCCGTTAGCTTTTACCCCTGAGATGGTTCCGTCCATTTCTACAATAAAGGTAACTGTCGTCTTTACAACATCTTCGGATTCAAATCCTGAACTGTCGAAGCTGTTCATTACTTTATTTCTGAAGGAGTCTATTCCTCCCGCAAAATTGGCTTCTACCCCAAGTTCTCCTGCTTCAGCAATTTTACTTTTGTCCACCGGATCAGCAATCACAGGCGGAGGTGTTGTCATTACAGGACCTGTTCCCACTGTTAGTGTCGGAACATTGGGTGTCTTCGGCGCAACAGGATCTCCTTTAAAATTGTCTTTAAATCCTGCTACAGCATCATCAGGAATGGGATCTTTTTTCACATTATCCTGAGCTGTACTTGATGGTGTAGGCACTGTACTGTCAAATGTTTTTGTATTGGGTGCGACCTCAGGCTTTACCAGAGTAATTTTTACCGGCGGAGCAACAGGATCATCAGGAATTAATACTGGTGGAGGAAGTACATACCCTCCATCTGTTATAACTTCTACAGGTTTCAATGCAGAAATCACAAATGGCGTGATGGATACTGCAGCCATTAAACTTGCTCCGATAAAAAGCGCTTTGGTTAATATTCTATCTGATTCGTTTCTTAATACATAGGCACCATAGTCTTTATTGCGGTGCTCGAACAGGACTTCGTTGAACCGAAATTCCTGGTTTTGGTTATGTTGTTTCATCACTACTACTATTTAAACTGTTAAAAATTTTGATTATTAGTTTTATTGTTCTTATCGATAAGTACTGTTTCAATATCAAAACATCTGCCAAAATTTTATCAAAACAACATAATATTAGAAAACTTTATGATAATGTTTAAATTTTAACATTTACAAGTAAAAAGTTTATAGAAGAAAAAGGAGTTATTTCTTCTCAAGTAAATGAGAAATAAACTCAATGACTTCTTACCCCTTGCCAAGGTTTAAAACCTTGACAAGGGTCATAAAACAAAAAAAGAGACCATCCCATGATGATCTCTCTTTTATTTTTATCTTTACGAATATTAGAATAATTCTTTTCTGATGATGTTCTGACTTCTTTCAGGACCTACAGAAACTAAGTATACGTTGATTCCTAAGTATTTCTCAATAAACTCGATGTATTTTTGAGCAGTATCAGGAAGTTCATCATAGCTTCTTGCTTTAGTAATATCTTCGCTCCAACCTGGTAAATCCTGATAGATTGGCTCGTAGTTGTATAGCTTTTCTGTTGACGAAGTGAAATAATCGATGATTTTTCCGTCTTCAGTTTTGTAATGTGTTACTACTTTCAGGTTCTCAATTCCTGTAAGAACGTCAAGCTTAGTGATCACAAGGTTGTTGATTCCGTTGATCATACAAGCATGCTTTAAGGAAACAAGGTCTAACCAACCTGTTCTTCTTGGTCTACCTGTAGTTGCTCCGAATTCACCACCGATCTGTCTGATTTTCTCACCCAGTTCGTTATCCAATTCAGAAGGGAAAGGTCCGTTTCCTACTCTTGTACAGTAAGCTTTTGCTACTCCAATAAGGTTCTGAAGTGAAGTTGGCGGAACACCAGCTCCTGAACAAACACCTCCTGTAGATGGAGAAGATGAAGTTACGTATGGATACGTTCCAAAGTCAATGTCAAGCATTAATGCCTGTGCACCTTCGAATAAAACGTTTTTACCGTCTCTGATTGCTTCGTTCAGCTCTAATTCAGTATCAACGATTCTGTCCTGAAGCTGCTTTCCGATCGCTAAATATTCGTTGTAGATTTCTTCAACGTCTAACGTTGGTTTTCCGTAATATTTTTCAAAAAGAGAGTTCTTAACTTTTAAGTTTTTCTCAATTTTATCTCTTAAAATTTCTGGATTTAAAAGGTCTACCATTCTGATCCCGACTCTTGCAATTTTATCTTCATAACAAGGTCCGATTCCTTTTTTGGTAGTTCCGATCTGAGTTCCTCCGTGTTCCTCTTCACGGTAAGTATCCAAAAGGATGTGGTAAGGCATAATAACATGCGCTCTTCTGCTGATAAAGATGTGATCTGTTCTTAAGCCTTTGCTCTCGATCTGACCAACTTCTTTAATGAAAGACTTAGGGTTTACCACTACTCCGTTCGCAATGATACATTTCCCTTTGCATTGAAGAACTCCTGAAGGAAGAAGGTGTAGAACGAATTTCTCATCACCTACATAAACCGTGTGACCAGCATTGTCTCCACCCTGGAAACGTACTACATAATCCGATTTTGCTGATAAAACATCCGTGATTTTTCCTTTGCCTTCATCTCCGTACTGAAGACCTACAACTACATAAGTTGACATATTTTACTTTTGTTTTTAGATTCGTGCAAAATTACTTTTAAAAAATTGGGTGAGCAAATTTGAGAGGAATTTTATTTTGGGGTGGGGTGAAAATCATGAGGTTGAACGGAATAATTTTTATATTTGATTTATTACAATTATCTCAAAAACATCTTTTTTTAACCGTATTTTATCTTAAAGGATTTGCAAATGAAAATGAACAATTTAAAATATTTAATGTAAAAACAAAAAGATTTAAGCAAAAAGGAAATTTCTTTTCTTCTTCTTCTCATTTTTACATTCTTAAGGATAATAGATTTTGGTGAAGATGATTAGATGAATACAAAGAAATATTATTCAATAACTTAGTTTAATTTTTTTGATAAAATACCAAAAATTGGTATCTTTGATTAAAATTAACACAATGGCAAAAAACACATCCATATTATTAGGCGATTATTTTGACAACTTTATCAGCCAACAAATTAAATCTGGAAAATTTTCTTCCGCCAGTGAAGTTGTAAGAACAGCTTTAAGAATGTTCGAATATGAAGAATCTAAAAAAACAGAATTAATCAACGAACTAAAAAAAGGGGAAAAATCTGGTTTTGTTGAAAATTTTGACCGTAAAGAATTTTTGAAAAATCTTCATCAAAAACATTCTGCTGACTAGATGAAATACAAAATAAGTAAAGAAGCGTCCCATGATTTACAAAAAATCTGGCTTTACACCTTCGAAACTTGGTCAGTAAAACAGGCAGATCATTATTTTGATTTGCTCATGAATGAAATTGAGTACTTATCTGAGAATCCAAAATCTGGAAAAGATTACGGTGAAATCAGGAAAGGATATTTCCGTTCAAGGGTGAAATCTCATTTTATATTTTACAAAATCAAAAGTGAGGAAATTGAAATCATAAGAATTCTTCACCAACAAATGGATATTTCATCAATATTAAATGAATAGAAAAATCATTAATTCTGTATCTTTAATTACCCTCTAACCCAAAAGAGAATCCCCCATGAGATCACTCCAAAAATCAGGTTATCTACCTGCAACCACAAACGATCAAACCCAACTCTTTTACACTTTATTTTATCCGTATGCAGCTTCTGTGAAAGCCACGCTACTTATTGTTCACGGAATGCAGGAACACAGCGGAAGATATGCAGAGATTGCAGAATATTTTGCGGCTCATGGAATTGCTGTATTGACCTATGATCACCTGGGACATGGAAAATCGGTAAAAGAGAAAAAAGATATTGGTTTCTTCCAGCTTGAAAAACCGGATGAAAGGCTTGTAGCCGATGCCGAAATGATGGCTGATTATCTTGCAGAACAATATCCGGATGTCCCCCATTTTATTCTGGGCCATTCTATGGGATCTTTTATTACACGATGTCTTCTTCAAAAAGCAAGCAGTAAATTTTCCGGGGCTATCATTACAGGAACCGGCGGACCTTTACCGGGAATCGATATATTGAGAGGTTATTTGTCATTAGCCACAGCTATCGCTCCTCGTCACCGTACTTTTTTGAATTCTGTTTTTACGAGTGTCAATAACAAGCATTTTAAAAAAGATAAAGACTTCGGTGATACCAGCTGGCTCAGTATTAATCCTGAAAACAGAAAGGCTTTTGAACAGGATGAACTTTGCGGAATTCCGTTCACCCATAATGCTTTTTATACTTTATTTACCGTTTATAAAAAGGCGACTGCAAGAAACTGGGCTGCACCTATTTCTAAATCATTTCCTTTTTTATTTGTAAGCGGACAGAATGACCCGATTGGTGACTTTGGAAAAGGAGTCATGCATACGGTTGACAACTTAAAAGCTGATGGTTTTGAAAATGTAGACGTAAAGATGTATCCGGAAATGCGTCATGAGATTTTGAACGAATCCATAAGAGAAGAGGTTCTGACGGAAATTTATAAGTGGATATTTAAAATCAATAATCACAAAGAATAAATTCCAGATAGCAATTATCTGGAATTTCTGTATAAGTTTCGGCTAAAGCCGATGGATTCTAATCTTATTGATAGACGGGATAAAGCCTACCTCTCTTGAATACCTAAAGGATTTTGTATGATTTGTAAGAAATATAATAATTACCCCAGCATCAATTCTCTGTCAATTCCAATCTCCTGAAGAAAAACTTCATCGTGGGAAATCACCAGCAGGGTTCCATGATAATCTTTGATAGAATGGGTGAGAATTTCTACATTCTGCAGATCAAGATTATTGGTAGGCTCATCAAGGATGATCATATCCGGTGCTTTATTGCTGATGGAAAGCCCGCAGAGAAGTAACCGTAAACGCTCTCCTCCACTCAGCATACCGCATTTTTTATCCCAGGTATCTTTTCCGAACAAAAATCTGGACAGTAATGTTTTGACTTCTGATTCCTGCATGGCACTGTCATTGAAAGTCTGTACAAAATCATACAACGTTGAGTTATTATCAATCAGAGAATATTCCTGATCAATGTAAATACCGTTGAAATCTGCTTTTTTTATTCTCCCTTCCGGAGGCTGAAGACTTCCTAACAAAAGTTTTATCAGCGTCGTTTTTCCTGAACCGTTTCCTCCTTTTATTGAAATTCTGTCTCCACTGCTGATTTCAAGATTAAGATTTTCTTTCCAGAGTTTCCCTTTTCCATAACTGAAGTTGAGATCTTCGGCTGTAATCAGGACTTTCCCTGAATGCAGATTGGAATCATTAAAATTCACTTTCATCTGCTCAAAATTCTTTAAGGAGGAATGCAAGTCTCTCAAGTCACCGGAAATACCACTTATTTTCTCAGCATGGACATTTTTCAGTTTTGAACTGTTTTTTTCCGCATTATTCCGAAGGGTATTCATCATAATCCTTGCTACTCCGGATTTTTCCTGCTTGCCTTTACCTCGTGCATCCAGCTTTTGTTTTCTTTCCAGGGTTTCCCGTTCTTTTTCTTTTGCTTTTTTTAAAGCCCGCTCTTTGGAATGGATATCATTTTGCAATGCTTCCTCCTCCACTTCTTTCTGTTCGGCATAAAAGTCATAGTTTCCACCATAAGTTGCAATTCCCTGATTACTTAACTCAAATATTGTATCCACAAGATTGAGCAAAGTACGGTCGTGGCTTACGATAACTACTGTTGAATCTGTTTTGTCAATAAGGTCATACAAGAGTTTTCTTCCTTCCCTATCCAGGTGATTGGTCGGTTCATCCAATATGATAATATCAGGTTGATTGATCTGAATTCCGGCAAGAAAAACTTTCGTCTTCTGGCCGCCACTCAAGCCTTCAAGCTTTTGAGTTAAATCAAAATTCGCGAGTCCCCAATGCTCCAGAGCCTGCTTACACCGATCTTCAATGTCCCAGTCATCATTGAGCATTTCAAAATAAATTTCATCCACCTCTCCATTGGTAATTTTCTGGAGGGCATATAATTTCTGATCTATTTTCAGACATTCCGCGATGGTAAGATGATTACAATTTCCAAACATCTGAGGCACATAAAAAATATCGCCCTGGATATTAACGCTGCCTTCTGAAGGTTGTATTTCGTCTGCGATTATTTTCAGCAGAGTTGATTTCCCCATGCCGTTACTGCCTAGCAAAGCAGATCTGGTATGAGCCTGTATTGTTACATTGATATGATTAAATAGAAGATTTCCTCCCGGAAACCCAAAGGATATATTTTGCAGTAAAATCATGATTTCTTTCTTAAATAGTATAATTAAACACCTGCAACACTGGCGTTGCCATTTATTGAATCTGAAAGAAATTATATCCTACATGTCTGTATTTTAGGTTTTGAAAGTACAAAGATACTCATTTTCCGGAATATATAATTCTTCACAAAAAACACAAGACATTTATCATCATATTGTTCTGCCTTATTTCAAACACCTTTTTTTAATCCCTTTAAAAATCCTTTTTTTAAGGCTATATCATTCTATCTAATTAAAAATCTTATCATTCTTACTATTTAAACATACTTCGCTGTAATATTCAATTTTGTTGTTGCAATACCTTTTAACTTTCGAACTGACAAAAACAGGAAAGTATTTTAATCAAAAATCCGTAACTTTGCCAACTACTAAAAATTTTATGGAAAGCATTAAAGTTCACGACAAAACTTTCGTTCCTTATTTAAAGGATGCCGAAATTCAGGAAATTGTAAAAGAGACAGCGTTAAGAATTTATGAAGATTACAAGGACGAAGTTCCTGTTTTCATTGGGGTTTTAAATGGGGTGGTGATGTTCTTCTCAGATCTTTTAAAATATTACCCGGGAGAATGCGAAATTGCCTTCATTCAAATGAGTTCTTACGTAGGAACTGAGTCTACAGGGATCGTTTATCAGAAAATGGAGCTTACCAAAGATGTAAGAGACCGTCATATTATTCTTGTTGAAGATATTGTAGATACAGGAAATACCGTTGAAAGTCTTTTCAAATATTTCAAAGAAACACAACGTCCTAAATCTGTAAAACTGGCTAGTTTCCTGCTGAAACCGGAGATTTACAAGAAAGATTTCAAACTGGATTATATCGGAAAGGAAATTCCTAACAAGTTTGTGCTTGGATATGGACTGGATTATGACGAATTGGGTAGAAACCTTCCGAATTTATATCAGCTGGAAGACGGACAAATCAACCATTAAACGCTGTTGGCTATTAGCTGATAGCTTTTAGCTTAAAATTATATAAAGAAATAAATTTAATAATAACTTAAAAAAGCTGAAAGCAAAGAGCAAACCGCCAAAAGCTAAAAGCCAGAAGCAAAATGCCAGTTGCCTAAAGCGAATCAACATTATGATAAACATTGTTCTGTTCGGCCCTCCAGGAAGTGGAAAAGGAACACAAGCTCAGAATCTGATCGAAAAATTCAATTTAAAACAGGTTTCAACAGGTGATCTTTTCAGATACAACATGAAAAATGACACTGAACTTGGAAAACTGGCTAAATCATACATCGATAAGGGAGAATTGGTTCCGGATCAGGTAACAACAGATATGCTGATCGATGAGATCAAAAAACCTACTGATACCAACGGTTTTATTTTTGACGGATATCCAAGAACAACTGCGCAGACAGAAGCTTTGGAAATGATCGTTAAAGAAGTACTGAATGACGAGATTGATATCTGTCTTTCATTGGTAGTAGAGGACAAAATTTTGGTGGAAAGACTTCTGAAAAGAGGTGAAACCAGCGGAAGATCAGACGACAGCAATGTAGAGATCATCGAAAACAGAATTAAAGAATATTATACCAAAACAGCAGAAGTTGCCGAGCTTTATAAGAAGCAGGGAAAATATGTAGAGGTAAACGGTGTTGGAGAAATTGATGAGATTTCCCAAAAACTTTTCGCTGAGGTAGAGAAAATTAAATAATCGGGATATGGGTACGGGATTGAAATTTCATCCTGTAATCCTCAGCCCGCAACACAAACTATATGTCTAATTTTGTAGATTACGTAAAGATCCATTGTAAAAGCGGACACGGAGGTGCTGGTTCTGCCCACCTTCGCCGTGAAAAGTATATTCCTAAAGGTGGTCCTGACGGAGGCGACGGAGGTCGTGGAGGTCATATCATTATGAAAGGAAATGCCAATGAATGGACTTTGCTTCCACTCCGATACACCCGTCACGTAAAAGCAGAACGTGGTGAAAACGGAGGAAAAAACCAGCTTACCGGAGCCTACGGAGCTGATGTTTATATTGAGGTTCCGGTGGGAACTATTGCCAAAAATGAAGAAGGCGAAATTATTGGTGAAATTTTAGAAGACGGACAGGAAATCATCCTGATGCATGGTGGTAAAGGAGGTCTAGGAAACGAGCACTTCAAGTCTTCTACGAATCAGACCCCCAGATATGCACAGCCAGGTCTTCCGGGAGAAGAAGGGTATATCGTTTTCGAACTTAAAATTTTGGCAGATGTAGGTCTGGTTGGGTTTCCGAATGCCGGAAAATCTACACTTTTAGCATCTGTTTCTGCGGCAAAACCAAAAATTGCCAATTATGCCTTTACGACACTGACTCCTAACCTCGGAATTGTTGATTACAGAAATTACAAATCATTTGTAATGGCTGATATTCCGGGAATTATTGAAGGAGCAGCGGAAGGAAAAGGTTTAGGACACAGATTCCTGAGACATATTGAAAGAAATTCCATCCTTTTATTCTTAATTCCGGCTGATTCCGAAGATCATTTCAACGAGTTTAAGATACTTGAAAATGAACTGAAGGAGTACAATCCTGAACTTCTGGATAAAGACTTCATTGTTTCTATTTCAAAATCTGACCTTCTGGATGATGAACTGAAAAAGGAAATTGCAGCAGAGTTCCCGGAGAACAAGCAGCCTTTATTCTTTTCAGGTGTTACCGGAGAAGGCCTTATGGAACTTAAGGATGCCATCTGGAAACAATTGCACGGATAGAAATATTGATTCATCAGTTCTGTTTTTTCATAAAATAAAACTGCAACATACAAAATAGTCTTAGGTTTTCCTGAGGCTATTTTTCTGTATATAATTCTGATATTTTTCTACATTTTAAACCATTAAGAATGGATTTTTCTTAACATTTTCATTGGATCTTAATTGTTCAATAAAAATTTAAACTGATTTAACATAAAAACAAAAGAAATTTTCTCTTTTGGAACAATTATTGGGAGATCCTCTGAAATTGAAAAAACTATGAAATATTTGCTAGCCATTTGTGCATTTGTGTTTTTGACATCCTGTACAACTTCTCAAAAAGTAAATTCAAAATATGCTGCCATTGAATATGAGGCGACTCCATGTTTTGGATTCTGTCCTGTTTTTAAAATGACGATCAATCCGGACAGAACTGCGGTTTTTGAAGCAGAACATTTTAATTTTAATGATAAACCTTCGAAAGATGAGTTTTCAAAGCCACGTGAAGGAACTTTTAAAGGAACCATTAAGGAAGAGGATTACAATAAATTAATCACTTTACTGGACGGATTAAATGTAAAAGGTTTGAATGATAAATACGGTGAACACAATATTACCGATCTTCCAACTTCCTATTTAAGAATCAAATTTGCTGACGGAACTTCAAAAAATGTAGAAGATTATGGAAAACGTGGAAGCGAGAAACTCTCAGAAGTGTACCAGTTTTTTGAAAATCTGAGAAAAAACCAGGAATGGACTAAAGTGAAATAAGCCTTATAAAAATATTTAAACTATCTTTACCGCAATAATTCCTTCTTTTGGGAGGAATTATTATTTTACAGAACTATTAACCATTCAAAAAAACATGAAGAAGAACATTTTTATCGCTCTGGCATTTGTTTTATCAACAATAAGTAATGCACAAACAACTTCCGAATCGATGAGCTTTGGAGTAAAAGGAGGATATACCTTATCCAGCATGAAATTCTTTAACACACAACTCGATTCAAAATCTTATTTCTACGCCGGAATCCTGGCCGAGCAACCTTTGTCCTCTAAATTTGGCTTGCAGGCTGAAGTATTATATACACAACTGGGTGGTAAAGACGCTTATCCCTGGTATGAGCTGGTAGGCAACGAAGTGGTAAACATGGGTAACATGAACTTTAATTATAAATTCAACCAGATACAGGTTCCCATTTCAGTAAAATATTATATTGTTTCGGAGCTTTCTGCTTCTGTAGGGATGAACTTAGGATTTAATATATCATCCAAAGTAAAAATGAATACTGTTTTTGATGAGGCTGAAACGCACAATTACGAATCTTTAAAAACCTTGAATTTATTTCCATTTCTAGGTGCAGAATTTAAGATTAATCAAAAGTTTTTTGTTGACGCCAGATACAATTTCAATTTTATAGAAATGAATAAAAGCAATGCAGTTCCCATTAAAATGGGATTTCTTCAGGCTGGCGTAGGATATAAATTTAAATAAACTGCAGATATCTAACAGAAAAAAATGGCGGCTCACATTCGGGTGGCCATTTCTGTTTTTCAATAGGCAATAAGTCTAAAAAAGTGGAAAAAGATACTTAAAAATATTTAGACTACCTTTGCAGAATGTAATTCTTTCAGACTGAAGGAATTTTTATTTAAATTTTAAAATAATTCATTTGAATTTTACAGACTTAAACTTAATAGAACCTATTGCAAAAGCAATCCAGGAGCAGGGCTACACGACTCCGACTCCTATCCAGGAAAGATCTATTCCTGATATTTTAGAAGGCAGAGACTTTTTAGGTTGTGCGCAGACAGGAACAGGAAAAACAGCCGCTTTTTCCATCCCTATCCTACAGAATTTATCCAAAAATAAAATTCCCAATAAACATATAAAAGCCTTAATCCTTACCCCCACCAGAGAACTGGCCATTCAGATTGAGGAAAACATTAATGCTTACGGTAAATATCTTCCGCTAAAACAACTTGTTATTTTCGGAGGCGTAAAACAAGGAAATCAGGAAGCTGCTTTGAGAAAAGGGGTTGATATTCTGGTAGCAACACCAGGAAGACTTCTGGACTTTATTGCTCAGGGAATCATCAGCCTGAAAAACCTTGAAATTTTTGTTCTTGATGAAGCAGACAGAATGCTGGATATGGGATTTGTACATGATGTAAAAAGAGTTATTAAACTTTTACCTCAGAAGAGACAGACTTTATTCTTTTCGGCAACAATGCCGGCTGAAATTCAGAAACTGGCTAATTCTATCCTGAATAATCCTGTGAAAGTGGAGGTAACTCCGGTTTCTTCTACAGCAGATACCATCAAACAATCTGTATATTTTGTAGAAAAAGATAACAAACTGAATTTGCTTTCTCACATTCTTCAAAATGATATTTCAGATTCTGTACTGGTTTTTGCCAGAACGAAGCATGGCGCGGATAAGATTTCAAGAAAACTTCAGAAAGATAATATCTCTGCAGAAGCGATTCACGGTAACAAATCTCAGAATGCACGACAAAATGCGTTGAACAATTTCAAATCCGGAAAAACAAGGGTTCTTGTGGCGACAGATATTGCAGCCAGAGGAATTGATATTGATGAATTGAAGTTCGTAATCAATTTTGAACTGTCTGATGTTTCTGAAACCTATGTACACAGAATCGGAAGAACAGGAAGAGCCGGAGCTGAAGGAACCTCTATTTCTTTTGTAGACGGACTTGATCTTCTGAATTTAAAGAATACAGAAAAGCTGATCGGCAAAAAAATTCCTGTGATCAAGGATCATCCGTTCCATACAGATGATCTGGTGGCACAGAAGAGGGATTCGAATAACAAACCTGTTCCTGCCGGCGGTGGAAAGCCTAAAACAGAAAACAGCAATAATTCAAGGTCTAATAATAACCGTAAAAAGCCTTCTGCGGGAGCTTCTCTAGGTTTTAAAAAGCCTAAGAATAAGAATTTCACAAGAAAAAAATAAAAAACAAACTCCTTTTCAGTGTTGAAAAGGGGTTTATTTATCTTATTATTAAAGCTTATATTGCTTAACTTGGCTGAATTCGGGATAAGAATTGCAGGTTTTAATAGAGTCTGGAAGCTGGGAGCTGGAAGAGGGAAGTTATTGAGGTTATAACAATAACTGCCAGAAATTATAAGACTAACAGTAACCTCCAGCTTCTGTCTTCCAGCTTCCAGCCGCTTTACTTAAAAAGATTTTTTGCATTCTCTGTTGTGATACGGTCTATCTCTGTAAAGTCTTTTCCATAAATATTCACCAGTTTTCCGGCTACCAGATCAAGATAAGAACTTTCATTTCTTTTGCCTCTGTGAGGAACCGGTGCGAGATAAGGAGAATCTGTTTCCAGAACAATTTTATCCAATGGAACTTCGTTCAGAAACTGATCTATTTTTCCATTTTTAAAAGTGACTACTCCACCGATTCCTAAGATAAAATTAAGATCAATAGCATGTTGTGCCTGTTCCAGATTCCCTGAAAAACAATGGAAAATTCCTCTTAATTTAGGATGTTTTTTTCTTTCTAAAACCTCAAATGTCTCATCAAAACTTTCTCTTGTATGAATGACAATTGGAAGATCTTTTTCTATGGCCCAGTCGATCTGCTGCTCAAAGGCTTTCACCTGAATATCGAGTGTTGTTTTATCCCAGTACAGATCTATTCCGATCTCTCCTATCGCAGGAAAATGTCTTTGATCAAGATAATTTTTTACGATTTCAAGTTCTTTTTCCCAGGATTCCTGTTTTACATAGCAAGGATGTAATCCCATCATAGAAAAAATCTGCCCCGGATATTCTGTTTCCAGCTGCAGCATTTTCTCATGAGACTCTGAGTCAATAGCCGGAAGGTAGAATTCTGTAATTCCTTTATCTAAAGCTCTCTGAATAGCTTCTTTTCTGTCTTCATCAAATTCTTCTGCGTATAGATGTGTATGTGTATCAATCATTTTATTTAAAATTTCAATAGATCTTCATAGGGGTTTTCAAGTCCCAGCAATATTCCGAAAGCGGGTTCTGTCTTTATTCCTTGCTTTTTAAGCTCTATTATTTTTTGTTTGAATTTTTCTCCTTTTTCCTGTAATATTATGTATTCGGCAACCATATGAAGATAAGCGTTTTGCTCTATTGTAGGTTTATTCTGTCCGAAAATCTCGATGGGAAAACCATCAAGCATAAAATTTAATGTAATGCATTTTTCACCGTTTACGATAGGATATTCCACTTCTGCGTCTTGAGGAATGAGCTGACAAAATAGTAAATCATCCAGAAAGTCTTGTTCAAATTTTAAATCCACCTCGAAAATAAGATCCAGATCACTTCCTTTGATATCAATTTCTATGGGAACAGTTCCGGCCAGAATCGGTGAATAATCTTTCAGTTTCTCAAAGACACGATGCTTTGTAAGAATTTCATAAGCTCTTTTCTGTCTTTCATTTCCATCCTTCAGATAATCAATTCTGGTAAAATCAGGCATTTAAAATATTTTATGTTTTACTTTTTTACGCTGTGCTTCAATTCTTTGATCCAGTTTTTCTCTGAATTCTATAAACTTGGGATCTTTCTTATCGCTGGTCTTATGTTCAAGAGCTTTGATAATCTTAAAATTTTCTTTGATAAAATTCTGGGTTTCTTCGGAAAAATAAGACCTTCCAAATTTCTCAAAAATATAATTAACCGCCTGTGCGCTGGGATGGATCATATCTTCTTTGTAAAAACGGTAATCCCGGAGATCATCCATCAAAACCTCATAGACAGGCAGATAATGACAGTCTTCAAACATTGAGATTGACTCATGAATGGCTGTAATCAGTTTTGATTTGCTTAACTGATTTTCTACCATTCCATCCTTGGTATGTCTTACGGGAGAAACGGTAAACAGGATTTGAACTCCTTCTTTACAAATGTCTTTAAGGTCCAGAATAGTCTGGTAAATTGAACTGGTAAGTTCCTGATGGGACAGCAGTCTTTTCTCAAAAAACTTTTGCGGAATTTTATGGCAGTTGGCTACCAGCTTTTTCTTGGGAAGAAATTCATAGATGAATGAAGATCCGTAGGTGATAATAATCCAGTCGGCTTCCTGAAGAAAGGCATTTCCTGCTTCAATAGCACCGTTAATCTTATCCAGGGTCTGATGAATATAACGGGTATCAAAACTGGAGTGATGATCCAGAGAGATATATTCTTCATTGTAGGTAATCAGTTCCTCTTCTTCATAAAATGCAGAATCATGTAATCTGTTGATAGCATGATTGATGGAATAAGGATTAAAAATAGTCCCGAAAGGATTATTGAGGGTCTGAAGCTGTCCGTCCTGCAATAAATCTGTCATTTCAGAGGCAAAACATGAGCCTATTGAAAATATTTTATCTTCAATCTCAATCTTCTTTTCTGATTCGGAAATATCAACTTCTGTTCTGAATTTCATTGTATAAGGGCTAGGCTGCAGGAAACAGGCTGCAGGTAATTGCTGCTACCTGCGGCCTGCCATCTGTTACCTATATTAACTTTCTCTTCTCAACAAATAATTGGCCAGTTCGATAAAAGGTTTTTTCTTTTCTTCCGGAACATCTATTTTCTGAAGATAGCTTTGTCCGATTTCATTGTGTTTTTCAATCAGTCGTAATGCTTTTTCATCCACTTTTGTTCTTCTGAAAATCTTTTCTACTCCGTACACTTTATCAACGTTTTCCGTCTTTTTAGAATACCAGTAATCCAGTTCTTTTCTTTCTTCATCTGTAGCATGTTCTCTTGCTAACAGATACAGAACGGTTTTTTTATTTTCATAAATATCTCCGGCATGTTTTTTTCCAAACTGTGCCTGATCTCCGAATACATCAAGATAATCATCCATAATCTGGAAGGCAATTCCGATATGTTTTCCGAAATTGAAAATAGCTTTCGCATCTTTAAAATCTGCTTTTGCAATCAAAGCTCCGATTTCAAATGAAGAAGCACTCAACACTCCGGTTTTGTAGGTAATCATTCTGATATAATCATCAAAAGTAACATCCTTCTGAGTTTCAAAGTTGATATCATACTGCTGTCCTTCACATAACAAAAGTCCTGTGTGGGTAAATATTCTGATACATGCCTTGAAAATTTCAGGTTCAAGATCTTCAAAAAATTTATAGGCTTTCAGCATCAGTCCGTCTCCGGAAAGAATTCCTACGTTAAGACCATGTAAAGTATGAATAGTTGGCTTGTTTCTTCTCAAAGGAGCTTCGTCCATAATATCATCATGGATCAGGGTGAAGTTATGGAAAAACTCGATAGCCAACGCCGGCTTGATGGCCTGTTTAAGATCTCCACCGAACATCTCACATGCCATCAGCACCATAATAGGACGAAGACGTTTTCCACCATGGGAAATAATATAATTCATCGGCTCGTAGAGCTCCGAAGGTTTATCTTTAAAAGTATATTTAGTGATGGCATCTGCAACAATCTGCTGGTATCTGTCTAAAAATTCCATAAAATCTTATAATTTGAACAAAAATACGATTTTTCAAGGCTTTATAAAACAAAAAACTTTGCCCAAAAGGACAAAGTTTGTATAATTATATGATTTGTTTTTCTAGAAAACGAAGGTTACCACAAGATAGGTAATTCCTGCAACAATTGCAGAGATTGGAATGGTAAGAACCCAGGCCCAAAGTAAGCTTACAGTGATTCCCCATCTTACCGCTGAAATTCTTTTTGTTAATCCTACCCCGATGATAGAACCTGTAATCGTATGGGTTGTAGATACAGGAATACCAAAGTGGTCTGTGATGAATAAAGTAATAGCACCTGCAGTTTCTGCACTTACCCCTTCTAATGAAGTTACTTTAGTAATTTTGGTACCCATTGTTTTGATGATCTTCCAACCACCGCTCATGGTACCTAAACCAATAGCAAGGAACGAAACCAGAGGAACCCAGATATAATGCTGCGCAAAATAATCAAAACGTTCTGCAGAAGGAATATTCAGATACTGAACATCCTGAAGCATATTAACGTGGTAATAGATTACTGCTGCACCAATGATTCCCATTACTTTCTGTGCATCGTTCAAACCGTGCCCCAAGCTGAATAAAGCGGATGAAGCCAGCTGTAATCTTTTGAAAGACTGGTCTGCCTTGTGCGGGTTTGATCTTTTATAAAGGTGTACAATGATCAGGGTAATGATGATTGAAATAATCATCCCTATAATCGGAGCCATAAAAATGAACAGGAAGATAGGAATTACTTTATCAAATTTCACTACACTCTGGTGGGTAACCTGATTGAAAGCTTCTTTAACAGTACCCCACATTCCCAGATCCGGCTGCGCTGCTGCCACATCATGATAATCCATCATGAAAGCATGCATAAGAGCCGCTCCCAGGAATCCTCCGATCAGCGTGTGTGATGATGATGAAGGGATCCCGAACCACCATGTAAGCAGGTTCCAGGCAATAGCGGCCACAAGGCCGGAAAATATAACTTCAAGGGTGATAAAATTCTCGTTAACTGTTTTGGCAATCGTGTTACCAATTTTGAATTCTCCAATAATATAAGCAGCAATAAAGAATGCGGCAAAGTTCCAAAGCGCCGCCCAAAGTACAGCCTGGAATGGAGTTAAAACTTTTGTAGAAACTATAGTTGCAATTGAGTTGGCAGCATCATGAAAACCATTGATATAATCGAAAATCAGGGCCAGCGCAATAATAACTACAAGTAAAATCGGAAATTCCATTTTTTGCTATGTATTAGGCGTATTTAATCATGATGTTCTCAATCGTATTGGCAACATCTTCTGCTTTGTCTGTTACAATTTCAAGGTAGTTTAATACGGATGAAACTTTAATAATGTTGATAGCATCATTGGTTTCGAATAATTCTACCATTGAGTTGGAAAGCAAATCGTCAGCAATATTCTCAATAGAGTTCACCTTAATACAAGCTTCTTTCACCTGCTCCATGTTTTTGAAACCTTTAAGGTTTTTCATCGCATTCTGAATTTCAAGACATGCTTTGTGGATCAATAAAGAGAAGTCTGAATACGCCTTCATCTCCGGTGATTTGTAAAGGAAAATATATTTTGTGGAAGCGTAGATATAATCAGCGATATCATCCAGTCCTGTTGCCAATGTGTGGATATCCTCACGGTCAAAAGGTGTAATGAAGTTTTTCCCTAATTCTACGAAAATTTCGTGAGTAAGTTCATCATTCTTGTGTTCGAAGTCGCTCATTTTCTTCAACATTGAATCGTCATTAAGATCGAAATCCTTGATTCCAGTGTTGAATTCTTCTGACATTGCAACTAGATTTTCAGTTACTTTTTCGAAAAGTACAAAGAAGATTTTATCTTTTGGTTGAAAAGCGTGGAAAATATTACCAATTCCCATTTTTTAGTATTTATAATTCGTGTGCAAATTTCTTAAAAAAGGATTGCACGTGAAACTATATAACATTAAGTTTTGTTAACATTCGCTTAACTACTGATTATCAAACAAAAAAACCGGCATTAATGCCGGTTTTGTATGGTATAGGATGAGATTAGTTAGCTACTTCAGCTCGCATATCTTTTCCTTTGAACTTCATAGATTGAATATTACTCAATACATTGTCTTTGAACGATTTTTCAACTTCGAAGAAAGAGAATTTCTCTAAGATTTCAATATCACCGATTTCCGCTCTTTTTTTGGTTTTTCCTCCAGCAGTAGCTTTGTTGATAATATCTAAAACATCAAGTTTCTTCAGGTGGTCTTTTTTACCAAGGTTGAAGAAGAATCTTACCATGTTTTCATCTCTTCTTCTTGGTTTTCCGCCACGATCTCTGTCTCTGTCACGTCCACGATCTCTGTCGCGACCTCTATCTCTGTCTCTGTCACGTCCACGGTCTCTTCTTGAGTAATCGTCATCTCTGCTGCTTAATTTCTGCTCAACAAGGTCGTGCTTGTCTTTGTAGTATAAAGCAAGATCTCTCAGCTGGAACTGTAGAAGCTGGTGTACCAGTTCTTCTTTTGTAAAGTTGCTCAGATCCGGGATCAAGCTATCATCAAATTCGAAAAGATCTTCGTGCTCTGTCAATAATTTTTCAAATACACCTCCTACCTGAGCTTTGATAATATCATCACCTGTAGGGATAAATCTTTCGTGGATTTCAATTTTCGTTGCAGATTTGATCTGCTTCAGCTTTCTGCTTTCTTCAGGCTTGATTAAAGCCATAGAAATACCGTCTTTTCCAGCTCTACCTGTTCTTCCGCTTCTGTGAACGAATACTTCAGGATCATCTGGTAAAGAGAAGTGAATAACGTGTGTAAGAGAGTTTACATCCAATCCTCTTGCTGCAACGTCTGTCGCTACAAGAATATCGATGTTTTTCAATCTGAATTTCTTCATTACCGTATCTCTCTGCGCCTGAGAAAGATCACCGTGAAGAGCATCAGCTGCATATCCGTTCTGCATTAAGAAATCAGCAACCTCCTGAGTTTCCATTCTCGTTCTGCAGAAGATAATGGAATACTGGTTTGGATTTGCATCGATAAGTCTCTTCAATGCTTCTTTTTTCTGACGGTATCCTACAACATAGTATTCGTGTGTAATGTTCTTCTTCACTTCGTTGATAGAACCTACTGAAATACGATGTGGTTTTGTAAGATAATTTTTGGAAATTCTTTCCACTTCTTTATTCATCGTTGCAGAGAATAAGAAAGTTTGTTTTGTTTCCGGAGTTTCGCTTAGAATGGTTTCCAATTCGTCCTTGAATCCCATAGAAAGCATTTCATCAGCTTCGTCTAATACTAACCAATGAATAGCAGAAAAATCTAATGCTTTTCTGTTGATAAGATCAATTACTCTTCCCGGAGTTCCCACGATAATTTGTGGTTTATCCTTCAAAGATCTCATCTGCTCTACAATACTACTTCCACCATAAACCGCAGTTGTCTTGATGTCTTTCATATACTTAGAGTAATTCTTTATGTCCTTCGAAATCTGAAGACATAATTCCCGTGTCGGACAAAGCACCAATAATTGGATTTTGCGACTCGTATCGTCAATCATATCCAAAATCGGAAGCGAAAACGCTGCTGTTTTGCCTGTCCCTGTCTGCGCAAGTGCGATCAAGTCGCGAATATCTGAAAGAATAAAAGGGATAGTCTGTTTTTGGATTTCTGTTGGGCTTTCGTAACCCAGTTCGCCAATTGCCTTAAGGATATCAGGACTTAAATTGGTTTCCGTAAATAAATTCATTAACTATTTTAAAATTTTTGCAAAGATACAATAAATATTTGATTTGTTTTTGAATAAATTTTTAAATATGCAAACTTAAATTCACAATCCTGTAATATATCTTTGATTTTTGGAAAATTAAATCTAAAAAAAGAAGCCTTGGTTTAAAAAGTTGTTAAACATTATTTTTTTTTATTAAATTGGATTAATTTTTTCCGTGTTATTTATGAATTTTCAAAAATAAAGCCATGAAATGCAAATTTTTGTTTTTCATATTCTTATTTATCGCTATTGAACATTGTCCCGAAGTTAATAGTTTTTGTACATTTGAGTTGTGGGATTCGGGGTTCGGGTTGCGAGATTCGACATCGAGACTTTGATTCGGGATCCTGGGTACGAAATCCAGGATTAAGGATAGATTTTGAATCTCACTTAATAACAAAAAAACACCTATTACAATATGTCTTCAAGTATTTCTTCCCAAACATTTGATTTTTTAAAAAAGTTAAACAAAAACAATAACCGCGAGTGGTTTAATGACAATAAAAACTTGTACACAGAATCGCAGCAAAATGTGGTTTCCTTTCTGGATGAGCTCATCAGAGAGATGTCCGGTTTTGATGAAGAACTTGCCAGAATAGACAGTAAAAAAGCCCTGTTCAGGATTTACAGGGATACCCGTTTTTCGAAAGACAAGTCACCTTATAAAACCAATTTCGGAGCGTCCCTGGGAATGGGAAAAGGAAATCAGAAAGGAGGTTATTATCTTCACCTGGAACCTGGGAAATCCTTTTTAGCCGGAGGAATCTATATGCCGGAATCTTCTGTCCTGAAAGAAGTCCGTAAGGAAATTTCTTTGTATGGAGATGATTTCCTGAAAATTCTCAATAATAAAGATTTTAAAAAACATTTTCCGGAGCTTGATCAGGACGATAAACTGAAGAAAGTCCCTCAAGGTTTTGAAAAGGAAGACCCTATGGCAGAATACCTCAAGCTTAAAAACTTTATTGTGATATACTCTCTGAAAGATGAGGAAGTACTGGACAAAAATGCGGTAAAAAATATGACCCAAGTTTTCAAGCTGATGAAACCTTTCAATGATTTCCTGAATACGCCTCTGCTTTAATTTCTGATCATAAATCGCAGATTCAACAGACAACTGCGTGTATTCTCGCTGGCCACGATGTTTAAAACATGTGTTGCAGAGATAAAGATGTCTCTGTGACAAATTGAGAATATCTTAAAATTCAATGGGGTTACAAAATCAAATTTTAAAATTCAGTACTGAAAATCAAGCTATTACAATTAACATTTTTTAAGAAAAGTTTTACATTTTTATGTATCTTTGCTGTTCGCCAAAAAGCCAACAATGTCTTTATACCAAAAAATTGCAGAGAAACTACAATACATAAGCCCGAATTTTTACAAAAAAAGATATTTTAAAACTTTAAATAATCTTAATAAAAACAACTTTTCGGAACGTAATGTAGAACCGGAACTGGTATGGATCAAAGAATACCTTTCTAAAAATGCTGTAATCCTTGATATTGGTGCGAATGTAGGAACTTTCCTTTATCAGTTGGAAAAAACGTTAAATCATGACCATATTTATGGTTTTGAGCCTAATAAAAAGCTTTGCACACGATTGAAAAGACTGTTTCCAGCCATGCATATCTTTCCTCTTGCTCTTTCTGACGAAAACAGAATTGCTGAGTTCAAAGTACCTATTATAAACGGAAAAACGGTTGCTTCCCGCGGTACTTTAAACACGGCTTACAAAGAGAAGGGAGAAGAGAAAAGTTATACAGAGAAAGTAAAAGTGATCAAGCTTGATGAATGGGCAGCACTTGAACATTTCAACAGACTTGATTTTATCAAAATAGACGTTGAAGGAAATGAAATAAAGACTCTTTCCGGAGCGAGAGAAACTATCAGACAGTTCAAACCAACCCTGATGGTTGAGATGGAACAAAGACACCATGAAACGCCGATCTGGAATGAGATATCCGAAGTGATGAGCTGGGGATATGACGCCAAATATCTGAACAGAAACAGTTTTACGCTGGAGGATCTTACAGAAGATATTATTACACAAAATACAAACGACGAAAAAAATAAAACTCAGTACATCAACAATATTATTTTTATACCTAAAAACATTTAAAACAACTTTATGAGTGTAGTAGCGAGACAAGGCTTCAAATATTCCATTATCGGTTATATTGGTTTTTTGCTGGGCACCGTTTCCGCAATATTCATATTTCCGAATGATTTTGAATTTTACGGAAAGCTGCGCTACAGTATGCAAACCGCTGAAATGCTTGTTCCTTTTGTTGTTTTTGGTATTTCTTATGCGAATGTAAAATTTTTTAATGCTTTGCAGAAAGAAGGAAAAAACCAGAATATGCTTTCACTATCTCTTGTGACAGTTCTGATCAATTTTCTCATTTTTGTTACTGTATTTTTTATCCTCCCCTATTTTTATCCGAAATTTGTACATTCAGAAGCGTGGAAAATTAAAAAAATTATTTTACCCTTAATTTTAATTTTATCACTCTGTGCTATTTTCAATAAATACACTTCAAATTATAAAAGAATTGTCGTCTCGAATATCTTTGACAATCTTTTCCCTAAAATAGCAAATCTAGGGGCTTTCTGTCTTTTTTTCTATTTTTCTTTGTCCCAGAATATTGCATTGGCTTTTTTCTTCGGAATATTTGCGCTCATGCTGTTCGGGTATATTTATTATACCAATAAGCTGGAAAAAATAAAGTTCGACATCAGCACAGATTATTTCAAAAAAAATAATTTCTGGAAGGAATTCCTGAACTACAGTTTCTTTGGATTTCTGGGAACGTTTGGAAATTATCTGGCAATCAACAGTTTTATGATTGGCGAATTTATGGGAATGGAAGAAAACGGGATATATTCCGTTCTCTATGCTTTGATTTCTCTGATCTCTATCCCCCAATTGGGACTATTCAATATTTCAGCTCCGATTATCAGTAAAAATCTGGCAGACGGAGATATGGTAGAACTGGACAGATTCCATAAGAAGACGTCTTTAACACTCTATTTCCTGGGCGCTGTGTTGTTCTCGTGTATTATGGTGGGATTCCCATATCTGACGCAGTTTATGCCAAAGAACGGAACCATGCTGAGAGAGTACGAGCCGGTAGTATGGATCTGGGGCTCTGCCGTATTGATCGACCTTGCAACGGGATTTAATGGAAATATTATTTCACTCTCAAAATATTACAGATTCAATATTCTGATCATGCTTTTACTGGCCGGATTAACGATCGGACTGAATTATTATTTTATTAAAAACACATCTCTGAAACTGATTGGAATTGCTTTATCTACAGCTATTTCACTTACGATTTATAATGTGGTGAAAATTGTTTTCAATTATATTGTATTTAAAGTTTCGCCTTTAAGTATTGAAATGATTTTCGTGTCTATTATCTGTACTTTAGCCATTACAGTAGCCATTGTTCTTCCTAATTTCAACAGCAATCTGATTAATCTTGTTTACAAACCTGCAGTTGTTTTGGTACTGATCTATATCGGAAATTACTTCACCAAGATTTTCCCGGTTGAAGACTATCTGAATATGAGGTTTATCAAGAGTGTATTTAAGATAAAATAAGAGAACAATTCAGACTTTTTTAGATTAAAGATGTTAGAAATTGTTCCAGTCTATTCTGAACTTCTTTCCTGCCATAAGTTGTATAAAAGTCAAATGGAGTTTCCGAAACAGTGCTTAATTGTTCAAGAACATTTTCTTTTTCAGCAATAATAAAGTCTAATTTTGAGGGATAATTTCCTGGAAAAACAGCCAGTTTCCCATAAGCTATGGCATCGCCCAGGTTTCCTGTCATTTTAGTCAGCCCATAGGTTTCTTTCATGCTGAAGAATTCTGTATCCTGCTGAATCGGACACCACAAAACGTCTGCTTTCTGCATCCATTTTTCAAAATCCCCGGAGGGCACCCTTTCTGAAAAATAGGTAATTTTAATGTTTTCGGGTAATTTTCCGGACAGATTTTCAAGTTGTTTTAACTCGTGTCCGCCTGCTTTTCCAAGGAAAACAAACTGGCAAATCCTGTCTGTATGGAGATTCTGAATAGTTTTAAAAATATAGGCGTAATCTCTTCTCTTTTGTGAAACCCCACCGGGAATTACGACCATAAGATTTTCATTTTTTGTCCTGTCAAAATCTCTGGTGTAAAACAGTGGCAGATACTGATATTGATCTGAAGTCATTGCTTCATCCAGTACAAAAAGTGACCGGGATGTCTGATACACTTTGGTTTTGTACAACAATCCTTCTTTCAGCCACAATTTTAACCTGAAAATAACATCTCCTTTGAAAACGCTTTTTATCAGATCCAGCTTTGAAGATTTTATGAAATTAAGATTATGGGTAATAACTGCTGTATTGTACTTTTTTGTTACTGCAAAAAATGTATTAAAATAACGATGAACAGTTCCTATTACCACAAGGTCATATCCTTTCCCTTTTAACTGATCCAGAATCATGGAACTGTCTGATAAGAAAACAGCTTCATCATGATGGCTGATCTGATCTTTTATCCTTTTTGAAAAATAATAGTCTACGGCAAAATCCTTAGAACCCTCCATAATATCTATGAAAGCCTGAGCAATTTCCGCATGAGTGTCTATTTCTATGTAAGCTATTTTTTTCACGGGTTAACGGGAGTTATATCTTAAGTTTTGGCTACAGCCAATGGATTTTTATTTTTTTTAATTAAACGGGCTAAAGCCCGTTTCTATTGATGCACATTTACAATGTATAAAATAATTTATCTTTTACATCTTCAGCCATTTCTTTTTCAACATTTTCATACGCTGATCATTAACGGCTTTTTGTTCTTCTTTTGTAATTTTCAATTCTAATTTTTTTGATCTGCAGCTTTCATAAGACCTGATAATATCGAAGAAAAATGAAGCAGACTTACTTTTCACAGCTTCTTTTGAGGAGGCGATGTATGCCAGAAACCTGTTCAGTCCTAAGAAATAAAAATATTTTCCGTAATAATCCGCAGGGCGTATCGTGTAATCGGCTCCTTTTACTTTAATCAGCTTTACATGCAGCTCCGGAAGAACAACTTCTTTCCATCCAAGATTATCCAGTAAAATGGAATCAATATTATCCCAGCCCAGTGTTTCCCTTATGCCGCCAATCTGAATAAAACATTCTTTACGGTAGGCCTTCATAGGACCTCTTACATGATGTTTATTGGAATTTCCCTCATATACCCAGTTTCCGTCTCTTTCAATATACAAAAGACCTCCTACCAATCCAAATTCCGGATGCGTGGCAAAAGCTGTTTCTACTACCGATAGATAATTTTCCGGAAGAATGATATCGGCATCAAATTTACAGATAATATCAAATTCATCCATAGCCTGGGTCTGAAGTCCGTTTTTGAAAGCGTGAACCACTTTTGATCCCGGCTGATGTTCAGATTTCTGAAGGTTGACCGTTTCAAAACGGGAATCAGCTTCCGTATATTTCCTAATCAACTCAGCTGTTCTGTCTGTAGAACCGTCATTCACTACCACTACTTTAAAATCTTTGCTGCTTTGCTGTTGTAAAGAATCAAGAGTAAATGGAAGGTTGTTTTCTTCGTTATGGGCAGGAATAATGATTAAAAACCTCACGGAAATGATAAATTGATGAATGATTAATGATTAATGATCAATGATAAAAAAACACTGAGGGCATCTATTATCACTGATCATTAATCGTTTATAAAATTTACTTGTTATGCGGTTTCAGCATGTTCTTCGGATCAAGAATTTCGTCCAGCTTTTCCTGAGAGAGAATTCCTTTTTCCAGAACAAGATTGTAAACGCTTTTCCCGGTTTCCAAAGCTTCTTTTGCAATCTGTGTAGACTGTTTGTACCCGATGTAAGGATTCAATGCGGTTACAATTCCGATGCTGTGTTTCACCATATTCAGGCAGACTTCCTTATTGGCTGTAATTCCAACCACACACTTGTCGCGAAGTGTATCCAAAGCATTGCAAAGGAAGTTAATATTTTCCATGATGGCATGAGAAAGTACCGGTTCCATTACATTCAGCTGTAACTGTCCTGCTTCCGCTGCAAAAGTTACCGTAAGATCGTTTCCAATCACTTTGAAACATACCTGGTTAACCACTTCCGGAATTACAGGGTTTACTTTCCCCGGCATAATAGAAGAACCCGGCTGCATTGGCGGAAGATTAATTTCAAAAAGGCCTGCTCTTGGACCTGATGAAAGTAATCTTAAATCGTTACAGATCTTTGACAGTTTCACAGCAAGGCGTTTCATTGCTGATGAGTAGATCACATAAGATCCCGTATCAGGGGTAGCTTCCACCAGGTCTGGTGCTGAAACAATCGGAAATCCTGTTATCTGAGCTAAGTTTTTAGCACAAAGGGCTGCATAGCCTACCGGAGCATTTATTCCTGTTCCGATGGCAGTAGCTCCCATATTTACTTCCACAAAAAGGCTGGCATTGTTATTCAGTTTGGAGATGTCTTCTTCCAAAGTGGCTGCATATGCTTCAAATTCCTGTCCTAAAGTCATCGGGACTGCATCCTGAAGTTGTGTACGTCCCATTTTGATTACATCCTGAAATTCCTGTCCTTTTGCACGGAAAGCAGTGATAATTCTTTCTAATTTTTCTACCAGCCCAATGTTCATCTGAAGCAATCCCATTTTGATAGCTGTAGGATAAGCGTCATTGGTAGACTGAGAAAGGTTGATATGATCATTAGGCGAACAGAATTCGTATTCTCCTTTATTTTTCCCTAATTTTTCCAATACGATGTTCGCGATCACTTCATTCGCATTCATGTTGATGGAAGTTCCTGCTCCCCCCTGAATCATATCTACCGGAAACTGCTCATGATATTTCCCTTCTACAATTTCATCACACGCTTCTGCTATTTTAAAATACAGGTTTTCGTCCAGAAGTCCTAATTCATAATTGGTTTTTGCGGCTGCTTTTTTTACAAAAGCCAACCCTTTTATGAAATCCGGATACGAAGACAAAAGCTGTCCTGAGATTTTAAAATTGTCGATAGCTCTTTGTGTCTGAACCCCATAATAAGCATCTAAAGGCACATTCAGTTCGCCTAATAGATCACTTTCTTTTCTGAAATTTTCCATTACAGATATTTTACTGTTTTTGATCGTTTAAAGATAGCAAAAACGCATCTAACCGATGCGTTTTAATTTGAATTATTTTACTGGATATTTTTGATTTAAAGCCTGGAGTATTGCCCATGTTTCAGCATCCATGATTCCGTCATAATTTTGTGGACGGAAGTGATACTGGAATGCTTCAATTGTTTTCTTGGTAGCATCATCCCATTGTCCGCTAGGATCAAGTGCATATCCGAATTTCTGCAATGAAGTCTGAATAAGGAAAATAAAACTGGACTCATTATATTTTGCTGCCAGGTCAGCTTGTGCAGGTTCAAGATAAGTCTGTTTAGCAGCTTCATCATACCACATTCCAACCTGATATTCGTCATAGAGCTTTTTCCACGGGAACATCGGTCCCGGATCCTGTTTTCTTGTAGGAGCAATATCTGAATGCCCCAATACGTTTGTTGGCTGGATCTGATATCTTGTTACAATATCTTTAACCAGAGCAGCCACTTTTTTCACCTGCTCATCACTAAAAGGGGCAAAAGTTCTTTTACCGGTACTATCTGTAGTATATCCTGTATTTACAATTTCAATACCGATAGAATTATCATTAAGATTTTTGTCATTTCTCCATGCACTTATCCCTGCATGGTATGCTCTTTTATTTTCATCTACCAATTGGTAGATCTCGTTATCTCCTGTATTATTTACCAGATAATGGGCACTTACTGCCTGTTGGGTAAGAACACTGATCGATTTATCATCTGCAAGAGCCGTATAATGTAATATCAGATAACGCTGTCTGAAATTCTGGGCGACTGCAGGAAAATAAGTTTTTACCACTTTATATCCGCCCGGTTTTGCAGATACAATAGAACCATAACTCGCCGTATTATCATTTTTGGTTGGATCTGCTATATTGGTCGTAAAAAATTCTACTCCATGATCAGATACAACTTTGGGTTTTGGAGCAACCGGAGGTTTTGTCTGAACTGTTGGTTTCGCCTGTGTTATTGGGGTTTTCGGTTTGTAAGTATTTTTTTTCACATTTTGCTGAGAAGTACATGAAAAAACAAATGTGCTTAATCCGATGATATATAATGTTTTACGCATCAGTTTGGTTTTTGGATGATTTATTAGTTCAAAAATACACAAAATTTTCTTGAATTTTATTTGGTAAATAAAGAAATCTGTTCTATATTTGCACTCGCAATAACGGAACAACGATCATTAAAAAATAAACAAAAAGGAGGGTTGCCGGAGTGGTTAACGGAGCAGTTTGCTAAACTGTCGACGCGAAAGTGTCGCAAGGGTTCGAATCCCTTACCCTCCGCTCTTCTATATATTCGGGGCGTAGCGTAGTCCGGTCATCGCGCCTGGTTTGGGACCAGGAGGTCGCAGGTTCGAATCCTGCCGCCCCGACTTTTTAATGTGCTTATTACTAAGCGGGAATCAACTTTTAAGGGTGCGTAGCTCAGCTGGATAGAGCATCTGCCTTCTAAGCAGACGGTCAAAGGTTCGAATCCTTTCGCGCTCACAAAAAACCTCACAACTTTTATTGTGAGGTTTTTTGTTTTTAAAAGCTTACAATTTTATTTTACAATCCAACAATTTTAATGAATCAAACAGGATAGAGCATCCCGATTTCAATCGGGACGGCAAAGGTTCGAATCCTTTCGCGCTCACAAAAAACCTCACAACTTTTATTGTGAGGTTTTTTGTTTTTAAAAGCTTACAATTTTATTTTACAATCCAACAATTTTAATGAATCAAACAGGATAGAGCATCCCGATTTCAATCGGGACGGCAAAGGTTCGAATCCTTTCGCGCTCACAAAAAACCTCACAACTTTTATTGTGAGGTTTTTTGTTTTTAAAAGCTTACAATTTTATTTTACAATCCAACAATTTTAATGAATCAAACAGGATAGAGCATCCCGATTTCAATCGGGACGGCAAAGGTTCGAATCCTTTCGCGCTCACAAAAAACCTCACAATCAAAATTGTGAGGTTTTTTGTTTTTATTACCTTCATACAAATTGATCTGTACGATTTATTTTCATCGAAAATCTTGAACTTTTTGTTTATATTAGTTCTATGTGTTATTGTTATATACTTCATTCTAAATCTTTGGATAAATTCTATGTGGGACATTCCTCAGAGCCTTTACAGGAAAGATTAAGAAAACATTTATCAGATCATAAAGGATATACTTCAAAAGCTAAAGATTGGATTGTAGTATATTTTGAAAATTTTGACTCAAAATCTTCAGCATATAAAAGAGAAAGAGAGATCAAGGCATGGAAAAGTAAATCTAGAATTCAAAAACTCATACATGCAACACAAAGGATAGAGCATCCCGATTCGTAATCGGGACGGTCAAAGGTTCGAATCCTTTCGCGCTCACAAAAAACCTCACAATAAAAATTGTGAGGTTTTTTGTTTTTATTTATTCTATAAAATATTCGCCATCCACTGATCAAAACGATTTTTATATTTTCCCCGGCGGTATGAATCAGGATATCCGGTTCTTTGATCGGATTTAAGCTAAAATTCTCTCTTTCAGAAGAAACATTCAGTATATTTGTAATAGGACTTATTGTATTTAAATGTTGACAGATCAATTTGGAAGGAGCATAAATTATCTCCGGCTTGCTATTGTAGACCGGTGTAATCTCCGATGTACTTACTGTATGCCGGAAAACGGTCTTAGCTGGATCAAGCAAAATGAATTAATGACTGACGAAGAAATGCTCAGAATCTGTTCGGTATTTACAGAAATGGGCGTCGATAAAATCAGGATAACAGGAGGAGAACCTTTCGTCCGTAAAAACAGTATTGAGCTTATCCAGAATATATCACAATTAGCCGGACTTACGGATCTCAGCATCACCACAAATGGTCTTCTTACCGGGCAATATATTCCACAACTAAAAAAATACGGAGTAAAATCTGTCAATCTAAGCCTTGACACCCTTGATAAAGAGCGGTTTTTCAAAATTACAAGAAGAAACAGTTTTGATAAGGTGATGAAAACGTTAGATAGTCTATTACAGCATGATATAAAAGTAAAAATAAACACGGTGGTGATGGAAGGAGAAAATACGGAGGATATTATTCCATTGACAATGCTTACAAAAGATCTTCCTGTAGACGTTCGTTTTATTGAGGAAATGCCTTTTAACGGAAGTGAAACTGATATTTCCCTGAAATGGAATTTCACACAGATTTATAACCATATAAAAGAATATTTCCCTGAAATACAGAAGACAGAGGATCCTAAAAGTTCAACGTCATATAATTATAAAATTCCGGGATTTAAAGGAAGTATAGGAATCATTGCGGCTTATACCCGTTCATTTTGCGGAGACTGCAACAGGATAAGAATCACTCCTTCCGGTATCCTCAGAACCTGTTTGTATGAAGGAACCGGCGTAAATCTGAAGGATGAAATCCGTATGGGAAGAACAGATGAAGAGCTGAAAAGCATCATTACCGGCAGCATACACAAAAAACCGAAAGACGGCTGGGAAGCTCAGAAACTGAGTTTAACCACATCACAAATACATCAGTCAATGGCAACAATAGGAGGATAATTATGGAAATGATCAGTGTACAGCAGGCAGAAGACATTATCTTTTCTCAAATCAGAAATTTCGGGACAGAAGAAATTTTCTATGAGAATGCCACAGGAAGAATTTTAGCAGAAAATATTCTGGCAGACCGTGATTTACCGCCTTTTGACAGGCCGACGGTGGATGGAATTGCCATCAGTTTTAAATCCTATGAAAGGGGAATTCGTGACTTTACCATCAAAGCTGTACAGGCAGCAGGAGAATCTCCACTTTCCATTGATGATGAAAACGAATGTATAGAAATTATGACCGGAGGAGCACTGCACTCTTCAGTGGATACTGTCATACGCTATGAAGATATTCTGATCAATAACAATGTTGCGAGCATCAAAATTGATATAAAAAAAGGACAGAATATCCATCTGAAAGGAAAGGACAAAAAGTCAGGAGAAATATTGGTAAAAGCCAATCAGGTCATTACACCATCTATATTGGGAATTGCCGCATCAGTTGGAAAAACATTTCTGACAGCGAAAAAACTTCCGAGAGTAGCTATTATTTCCACAGGAGATGAAATGATTCCGCCTGAAGATACTCCTACTCCATTTCAGTTGAGACGTTCCAACGGAATTACTATACAATCTGTTTTGGAAAAATATAAAATTGATGCTGACTGGCTGCATTGGAATGATGATTTTGAATTGATAAAAAAAGAATTATCCCAATGTATTGACAGTTATGATATTCTGCTGATGAGCGGCGGGGTTTCTATGGGAAAATTCGATTATCTGCCCAAAGCCTGCGAAGAGCTGGGAATAAAAAAGCTTTTTCACAAAATAAAACAAAGGCCGGGAAAACCTTTCTGGTTTGGAAAAAGCCAAAACGGAAAATTGGTTTTTGCATTCCCTGGAAACCCGGTTTCCGTATTCATGTGCCTGCACCGGTATTTTATTCCCTGGCTGGAAAAATCTTTGGGAATCCCGGAAAATCCCCAATATGCTGTTTTACAAAATGATATAGATTTCCCTTTTTCATTACAATATTTCGCCCAGGTTAAACTCAGCATGAATCCATCAGGGAAGTTGATTGCAGAATCAGTAAATACCAATGGTTCCGGAGATTTTTCCCATCTTGCGGAAACCGATGCATTTATAGAACTTCCTCTGGAAAAAACTATGTTTAAGAAAGGCGAAGTCTATAAAATCTGGAGATATAATTTTTAATGTAATCATGACAAATTTTTCACATCTTAATAAAAAAGAACAGCCCGGTATGGTGAATGTAGGCGGTAAAAAAGTTACCCACCGGAAAGCCACTGCCAAAGCTATTGTAATACTTCCTGAACATATTCTGGAAGCGCTTCAGAAAGATGATTTTAAAACTAAAAAAGGTTCAGTTTTCCAAACTGCTATCATTGCAGGAATAATGGCAGCAAAAAAAACGGGAGAATTGATTCCTCTCTGCCATCCTATTGGTATGGACAACTGTGAAATAGATATTGAAATTAATGCTCAAAATGAAATTGAAATCTATTGTACTGCCGAAATCGAAGCTAAAACAGGCATCGAAATGGAAGCATTGACAGGCGCATCTGTTGCCGCACTTACTATGTATGATATGTGCAAAGCCATGAGTCATGACATCGTAATCAAAGAAATACAACTCATCGAAAAATCCGGAGGAAAAATTGATTTCAAAAGAGACTGATGTTCCCAAATTAAACGGGCTGGTACTGGCAGGGGGAAAAAGCCAGCGAATGGGGAACCCTAAAGATAAAATCAGCTGGCATGGCAAAGAGCAACGGTATTTTGCCGCTGATCTTTTAGCTCCGTTTTGTAACGAAGTTTTCATTTCCTGCAGACAAGACCAGCTGGAAAATTTTGATCCAAATTACAATGCCCTTACTGATACTTTTCTGAATATGGGACCTTTCGGCGGAATTCTTTCGGCATTACGCTCCCAAAGAGATACAGCATGGTTGGTCGTTGCCTGTGATTTACCTTTATTGGATGAAAAATCGTTAGAGTTTTTAATTGAAAACAGGAATATAGAAAAAGCAGCCACCACTTACGAAAGTCCTTTTGACGGATTACCGGAACCATTAATTACTATCTGGGAGGCCAAAAGCTATCCTTTGCTCCTCAATTTTTTAGGATCAGGAATTACCTGCCCAAGAAAAGTTCTTATCAACAGTGATATATTGATTCTGAAACCAGGCAACCCGGATTCTTTAATGAATGTGAATACTCCCGAAGATAGGGAAAAAGCCCAGGAAATTTTAAGAAAACAGATTTAAGACAGAAACAGATGAGTAACCCGCTTGAACGTTATCATTGCCAGATGGCTTTACCCGGATTTGGAGCTTCGTCTCAGGAACTTCTTAAAAACGCTAAAGTTCTGATCGTAGGTATGGGAGGGCTTGGCTGTCCTTCGGCACAATATCTTGCTTCTTCAGGTATAGGAACAATTGGTCTTGCCGATAATGATACCGTCTCTGAAAGCAATCTTCACCGCCAGATTTTATATGCTCCGGAAGATATAGGAAAATCAAAAGTTGATATTGCTACTAAAAAGTTACAACAGCAAAATCCAACAGTAAAAATCATTCCGTTAAATTTCCGCGTAACCTCTGAAAATGTAATGGATCTGATTTCTGAATTTGATCTGATTATTGATGGAACAGATAATTTTGAAACAAAATGTCTGCTGAATGACGCTTGTGTACTGACGGGAAAACCTTTGGTATATGGTGCTATTTACCAATACGAAGGCCAGGTAAGCATCTGGAATGTTATACAGAAAGATGGCACTTATTCCCCTAATTATCGTGATGTTTTTCCAAACGCCGAAGAATCTCAGGTACCGAACTGCAGAGAAGGCGGTGTACTACCTACATTGGCGGGAATTGTCGGATGCATGCAGGCTAATGAAGCCATAAAATATTTTACACATCCCGATGATTCGCTGGCAGGAAAACTCTGGATAATGAATGTTCTGAATGGCAAAACCCAGATTATCAGATTAAGAAAAACTTCCGTGCAGATTACAGGTTTGCCTCAGACCGTACAAACCATTACGTTTGAGCAACTGATGCAGGAAAAGGATCATTTTGAAATCATAGATGTCCGCACACCACAGGAACATGATGAGTTTAATATCGGGGGAATCAATTTTCCTGTAGAAGAATTACAGAACCATTCAGATTATATTTCAGCTTGTCCAAAATCTATTGTCGTATATTGTCTATCCGGGAAACGCAGTGCAGAAGCGGTGAGAAAAATAAAAAAGAGCTTTCCTGAAAAGAAAGTATTTTCTTTAAAAGACGGCATTCAAAAAATACAATAAATACTTCTTAATTTAAAATCATTCAGAAGTAATAATCATCTTCTTTTTTAAGCATCAATCAATAATATTCTGAGTCATTTTCTGCGAAACAGCAATATGTTCTCCCACCATCTCATGAATGGTCTCATCAATCATAATACACATACTGTTCAAGGCTAAATCATTCGCATCCGTTCCAAAAGGCTCCTCAATTTCATCTGCAATCGCTTCAAATGCTACAAATGTATAAGCTACAAATACGACAATAAGAGGCGTAAACCATCCCAGCGAATCTACAAGACCGAAAGGCAGCAAAAAACAATAAATATACACCGTTCGATGCAACAGAACACGGTAACTGTAAGGAATCGGGGTAGAAACCAATCTTTCACAACCTCCTAAAATATCAGAAAGCTTATCAAAATTCTCATCAAAACGCGCCTGTTGGATAGAATCTAAGTAACCTTGATCCTTCGCTTTCTGAACCCATTCTGCAAGCAACCGCATAATAACTGCCGGCTTATATTTTGATCCTGCAACAATTTTCAGCTGGTCTTCATTAAGCCTTGATTTTAAATCTTCATAAGCATCTGTTCCTCTAAGTTGATGTTTCAGCGCAAAAACAAAGCAACTAAGTAAGTTAACAAAGCTATGGACAGAAATTGTATCGTTCTTTATATTGCTTAGAGTCATTGCCTGTCGAGTCAATGCACGTGTAGTATTCAACAAGGCACCCCATAATTTTCTTCCTTCCCAAAATCTGTCATAACTGGCATTATTTCTAAACCCGAGGAATAAGGCAAGTACAAAGCCAAACAGCGTCAGTGGCGCAGGATTTAACGGAACTTTAAATGAGAGTATTATTCCATGAAAATAAGTCACCAATAAAGAAAGGATTAAAAGCAATCCCAAACGGGGAAGCAAAGCAGGCAAAACAGAACCGTGCCACACAAAAAGCATTCTGAACCAGTGTTCTTTTTTTCTTATGATCATTACTAAATGATAATTTACTTAAGTAATATGTTTTATGGTTGTTCGAGGCTTGTTCCGGCTGCAGCAATGACATGATCATCAATCCTTTTAAAAATTTCGGGACTATGCTTTCGGATTTTGATACGGACATATTTGGAAGCAGGCATATTAGCTCCATTAACTACATTATTGATGGATACCAATACATTGGTTTCCGGAAAATAGGTCATAGTGCTTTTCTGAGGAATTGGATATTTTACAACAATGAAAAGCGGTGCAATTCTTTCAATTCCGTCATCATAATTGAAAAGGTCTACGTGGTCACCTTCTTTGAGACCGGCTTTCTCTATATCTTTTTCATTCATCATGACAACTCTTCTTTCATTGAAAATCCCACGGTAACGGTCATTCAGACCATATACAACTGTATTAAACTGATCATGTGTTCTGGTTGTTCCCATCAGATATTCATCATCTGCAAGCGAATTATCCGGCACTGCTGTTATATTGAAAGCAGCTTTTCCCGGAGAAAATTCACTGTTGAAAATACCATCCCTTGGTCCGTTCGGAAGATAAAAACCGCCTTTCTGAACAACCCTTTCGTTATAGTTTTCAAATCCGGGAATACATTGTTCGATATCATTACGAACGGCATCATAGCTGTTGATAAATTTGTCCCAATCTACAACAGAACGTTCACCCAAAACTGCTTTTGCCATTCTGCAGGCGACGTGTGTTTCATTGATCAGGTTTTTAGAAATCGGATCCAGAACACCTCTTGACCATTCCACAACACCCATTGAGTTTTCTGTACTTACGTGCTGAAGTTCTCCATTGATCATATCTTTCTCACTTCTGGAAATTACCGGCAAAATAAGAGCTTCTTTCCCATGGATAAGATGATTTCTGTTCAATTTTATAGAAACGATTACAGACATTTCCAGCTTCCGCATTGCTTCTGCCGTAAAGGTTGTATCCGGTGCTGCAGAAAGGAAATTACCTCCCATGCAGAACATAAATTTTACCTTTTCTTCGTGCATCGCTTTCAGGGCATTCACAACATCATAACCGCCTTCTCTCGGAACTTTAAAGCCATAATATTCCTGTAATCTGTCCAGTTGTTCAGTCGTAGGATGGTGGTTAATAAGCAGCGTTCTGTTTCCCTGCACATTACTGTGACCTCGAACAGGACAGGCTCCTCCTCCCTGGATTCCTATGCTTCCTTTCATCAGCAGGAGGTTCACGATATTATAAATCATTTCCACCCCGTTGTGCTGTTGTGTGATTCCCATTCCCCAACAAATGATAATACGTTTTTTTGAGGCAATCATTTGTGCGGCTTCCCTTAGGTTTTCAATCGGAATTCCGCATTCCTCGGATAAAAAATTGAGGTCATACAATTTTAATTCTTCAACCAATTCATTGAAGCCCGCAGTTTTATTAATGATAAAATCGTGGTCAAGAATTTTTCCCGGATTTTTAGCCTCTTCTTCCAATACCAGAATTTGCAATGCTTTCAAAAGCGCCATATCTCCGTTAATTTTGACAGGAAGATATAAATCCGACAATTCATAAGGCTTATTGAGCAAAGCACGAACTTCCTGAGGATTTCTGAAACCTTTTAATCCGGCTTCAGGAAGCGGATTGACTGCCATAATTTTTGCTCCGTTTTTCTTTCCTTTGGTTAATGCGGAAAGCATTCTCGGCGAATTGGTTCCGGGATTCTGACCGATGATAATGATGAGGTCTGTATCATAAAAGTCTTCAAGTTTTACCGTTCCTTTTCCGATACCTATGCTTCTTGAAAGCGCATAACCGGAAGTTTCGTGGCACATATTGGAGCAGTCCGGAAAATTATTAGTTCCAAATTCACGGGCGAACAACTGATATACCCAGGTTGCTTCGTTGCTGGTTCTTCCTGAAGTATAAAATATGGCTTCGTTAGGCGAATTCAAAGCGTTTAATTTTTCGGAAATTTTTGTAAAGGCATTATCCCAACTTATCGGCTGATAATGGGTTCCGCCTTTCGGTAAATACATAGGCTCCACGATTCTTCCTAACTGGCTGATTTCAAAATCCGTCAGTTTTGCTAAATCATAAACCGAATTTTCTCTGAAAAACGCTGCATCTATCTTTTTTGAGGTAGCTTCTTCTGCTAAGGCCTTTGCTCCGTTTTCACAGTATTCACCCAATCTGGAACGTTCATCATCCGGGTCGGGCCATGCACAGCTTGGGCAATCGAAACCATCAAACTGATTCATACTGAAAAGAGCTCTTCCTCCACGAAGAACAGAGGCATTGAGAACCAACTGGTCCAATGAATGGATAACAGCAGGAACACCAGCTGCCCAAGCTTTTGGCGGTTTCAGTTTCAAATCCAGCAATTTATATGGAGGTTCTGCAGAAGGTAATCTACTACCCTCTTTTATTTTATCGAATGAATCTTTGTTTTCCATGATTTCTAAATTTAAAAAAATGAAAAAATTAGCATTTTATATTCGGATTGGGATAATTGTCGCTTTGGTCTTCCAACGTATTATCGATACAAACAAAATCTTTTTCTACTAAAAGCTTTACCAATCCTGATTGTCCGTCAAAACCCACCCTGTCTGTGGAAATCCACTCATTTATCATAGCTTTAGGCATTTTCAGTACAATTCTGTTTTCGATGAAAACCGCTGAAAGCTCTTCGTTGTCCGTTTTTTCGATAGAATAAATAAACGGACGGTCTACAAATTCAGTAAAGCTTGAGATGACTCCGTTTTGTCCTAATTCTGCAACTTCAGACTGGGTCAAACGGAATCGTATTGAGTTGTCTTTAATTCTTATTTTCATAACAAATTTTCAATTTTAAAATGGCTGCCTGAATGGTAAATATTAAACCTATTATCCCGGAGAAAGCCTAACAAAGTGATATCAAATTCTTTTGCCAGATCTACTGCAAGGCTGGATGGCGCTCCTATTGCTGCAACAATCGTAATTCCTGCCATTGCTGCTTTCTGGATGAGCTCGAAACTGGCTCTTCCGCTTAGAACCAAAATTTTATTGTCGAGAGGAAGTAAATCTGCTGATAATGCATATCCTATAATTTTATCTAACGCATTATGCCTTCCTACATCTTCACGCAGTGCCAAAAGATTGCCTTCCAGGTCAAAAATGCCGGAAGCATGAATACCGCCCGTAGCACTGAAATTATTCTGAAACGACTGCAGCTTTTCAGATAGTTGATACAGAGTTTCCAGGGAAATTTCTGTGTTTTGTTTTGTATGATTATGGAAAGTGCTTACTGTTCTTATGGATTCTATGGATCCTTTTCCACATACACCACAGCTGGAAGTGGTATAAAAATTTCGGTCGGCTTTCATAAGCTCAGGAATACAACCTTCTGTAAGTTCAACAATAACAATGTTTTCGCTGTTTCTGGAGCATTCTGTCTCCGGAAAATATATGCTTTTAACCTGTTGATGGCTGGAAATAATTCCTTCTGTAAACAGAAAACCGACAGCAAGCTCTGCATCATTTCCGGGAGTCCGCATGGTTACAGAGATGTTTTTAGACTCTTTTCTATCTGCTAAATGATAAGCAACCCTTATTTCCAAAGGTTCTTCAACAGAAACATCATCCGTATAATGAAAACTGTCATTGTCTTTAACTTTGACGATTTCTATCTGCTTTACCGATTTATTTGATAACAGATGGGCTTTCATAATTTAATAATTGATACATAAAGGTACAAAATTTTACTCCTCAAACTACGGGTGTGCAGAAACCCATTCTTCTCCGTCCTCAAAAATTTCTTTTTTCCATATGGGAACGGTCTTTTTAATATTTTCAATCATAAAGCTGCATGCATCGAAAACAGCATTTCTATGCCCGTCACTCACCACGATGATCACAGCAGCATCGCCTGGAAATAAAATTCCGGTACGGTGATGAACTACAATATTTTTTACCGAAAATAAAGAAATAGCTTTATCCGTTATTTTCCGTATTTCCTTAATTGCCATAGATTCATAGCATTCATATTCCAAGCGGGTAACAGATTTACCTTTGGTGTGATTTCGTACTGTTCCTACAAATGATGCCATTCCTCCGCATGCAGGATCGGATGCAAAGCTAAAGCAATCTGTAAGATCCAGGATTTGTTCTGTTATTTTTATATCAACCATATTTATTATCCACCGCTTACCGGAGGGATTATTGCTATTTCGTTAGACACTGTTATGATCTGATCATCCTCTGCATATTCATCGTCAACGGCAATAAAATAGGATTTTAATTTTTTCAGTTCCGGAAAGCTTTTTTCCAGAAGCTCCTTGAGTGCTTTGACGTTTGCCTTTTCATGTATTTCTATTTCTTTTTCTGAAGTTCCGAAAATATCTTTCGTTATTCCGAATGCCAGTATTTTAAGTTTCATTTTTATATGCAGCTTATTACCAATATTTTATTAAAACGTTTATTCCGGCTACCAGAACCAGAACAGCCGTCATTCTTTTGATGACTAAAGGATTCCATTTCAGGGACATCCTGGAACCGATCTGCCCACCAATGAACACGGCAAAACATAAACTCAGAATTCTGAAATAATCCATATCTGCAGACAGCTTAGATAACTGGCCAAAGATTCCTGATATTGAATTTACCAATATGAAAACACTTGACGCCGCTGCAATTTTCCGTGGGGTATCCCATTTCATGAGGTTTAACAGTGGGGAAAGAAAAATTCCGCCGCCAATGCCTACCAATCCTGATAAAAACCCGATTCCTCCTCCTAAAAATCCGTTTTTGAAAAGTGAAGCTTTTCTATATTCCGAAGGATTTTCTCCATTTTTTGCTTCTGTCTTTATCCACAGCAACAGCGCAGCCATGATTAAGGTGCCACCTAATATCAGAAAAAAAGTTTCCTGGCTTATTTTCAAAACAGCTCCCAGGTATGCCATGGGAACACTTACAAGGGTAAGCGGCAGTATTTTCTTCCAATCAATCTGCTTATTTCTGATGTAAATGAATACGCCTCCTATTACTACAATAACATTACAGATAAGTGCCGTTAACCGTATTTCCTGATAAGGCAGACTGTACATTGCCAGAACAGCAAGGTAACTGGATCCTCCACCAAATCCCACAGAAGAATAAATGAAAGCGATAATTAAAAAAAAGAAAAAGATTTCCCAATGCCCCATATATTTTGCAGAATTAATTTTCTTACAATAATACTCATTTTTAGGGCGCCATTCAGGGTTATCACTTAAAAGTTTCTATTATAATTTGGGTGAAGGATGTTGCAGATTGTTTTTTAAGGATGGAAGATGGAAGCCTGAGGATGGAAGTTACTATTGGACCTATCAATAAAGAGTTATTAACCAATACTTATTTCTATTCTCAAACTTCTTTGGCCAAAGATTTACACTGCTTCTTTTGTTTTTGTTGCGCTCTTAGCGGCCTCGATTTTCTTAGTATTCCTAAGCTCACGTTTCATTTTACGGTAGTCCCAGGGAGCAACCGCATTAATATCCTGCCAAAGGCCTATTTTCTTTTGTTGTGCAGTTTCCTGCAGTTTTCCCAAAGAGGCATCTTTGGAATAGGAAAAATACCACCATCCCAATCCTGCTTTGATAAGCTCTTTGGAAAGGTATTTCCCATCGTCATAATACACTTTCGCAATGGATCTTCCATAACGGTCCTTAGTCGTTTCAACAAAGCTTACCGTTTTCCCAAAAACCTGAGCAGAAGTAAACTGTTTCGCATTTTTACCGAACGCCTGCCCACTTTCCGGACAATCGACTTCAGCCAACCTCAGTTTTTTTTGCTGGTTGCCTTTTAACAGTAAAGTAATGGTATCTCCGTCTGAAATTTTGATCACTTTTCCGGTAGTCTGTGAGAATAGATATAAAGGGAAAAGTACGTACAGCAGCATTAGTCGTTTCATAAGGCAAATATAGGGATTAGTGGGGCTTTTTAATTAAAAAACCTCGCGTTTTGCGAGGTTTTTTTAATATTGAATAAGTTACTTTTGATTTTTTTTTGCCTCAAAGTTGGGAGACTTTGTGGAGAGAATTATTCAACATCCAATACTTTATGAACATCGTTAAAATTATACCAGCGTTCTTTTTTACCGGGATAATAGTAGTACAATTCATCCAAGTATGTATCTTCTTTAAGAAAGGTAGTTCCTTTATTTAGTGGTAATATATAATTGTCTAAATTGTTAATGAAACTAATGTATTGACTGTAATTATATTTAGTTTGTGAAGAAATGGTTTCGCATAGTATATCTTTATTATCAATTCTATTACCATCATCGCTGATACGTCCACTACTTGAAACATATTCATCAATCAGTTTATTACTAAAAAAAGAGGCTATTTTTTGAGCATCAATTGCTACGAAGAATAAATATCCTCCATTTTTTAAAACTTGAAATAATTCATTTAAATCTTTAGTAGAATGATTAGTTTTTTTTACAGCCCTACGCTCATTAAGAGTCAAAAAATTCTCTCTGCAAAAACATTTTTTAGCCATTAAAAACTGTTGAAATGCCAAACTATCTTTTTTTAAAAATGTCTTTAATTTTTCATATTTGGTATCTCCGACAGGAGTTTGTCCCCAAATGATCACATTAAATAGCAAAAAAACTATAACAATGAATATTTTTTTCATCACTTACTTTGTTTATTATTTTTATCTGCAACGTACAAGTAAACAGCTTGAGCATCCTTTAGATACATGTGACTGTTTCCACCTATAACTTTCTTTCCATTGTATATTGTTATATGTCCTGTAAAGTTTACGTCTTTCTTTGCAATCATAATAAAAGTGCCCTTTTTACCACCAAAAACTTCTTGAACTTGTTCTTCAGAAGTTGGATTTTCGACTTTTATAATTTTATCTTCATTACCTTTATAAATTTTGTCTAACACTTTTTTAAACTCTCCTTCTGTTGAAGTGATATTCAAACCTTTCATTTTACCAGACAATCCTTTAAAATCTGGTTTTAAATACTTTCCAAACCCTATTCTATTGCATGCTATAGAACCTCTTGTTGCACATGCATTAGTCATATTAATTGGTTTTTGACCAACTAGTCTTAATACCTCATTATCTCTATCATATTTTTCACCATACACATAAGAAAATATATCCAAATTAGAAACTTCTCCATTTTTCCAGGTCATATCATCTTGTGTTTTAGGCCACTTATCATATAGTAATTCCCATTCCACTTGCTTCCCATTTGGATCTATATATCTAATTGGATTTTGGTAAGTATAAATATAAGGATTTAGATTTCCCCAATAATATACTCCATCGTTATGTTCTCCGTCCCCATAGAATTCATTTTCCATTACAGGATGATAGACTGCCAACGGATCCACCCCATACCAAATACTAGCTCTCGGATTATAATATCTTGCTCCATAATAATACAGCCCTGTTTCTCTATCCAATTCTTTTGCATTGAACTTATATGGGTTATCATATACACCTGTTCGCTGCTCCAGCATTGTTTCTCCGAATGGTAAATTTAAGAAAAACTGAGACGTCTAATCACCTGTATTGTGATATAATTAATTGTTCGGAAATGATCACCAAGCAATATAATTCTAACACTCATTATTATTTTTCACGAAACAAAGCTCCTTTTTCTATTTTCCAGACATTCGGCTTCAGCCAGCCTTAACTTTACCTTTTTTGCTGATTGCCTTTTAACAGTAAAGTAATGATATCTCCGTCTGAAATTTTGATCACTTTTCCGGTAGTCTGTGAGAATAGAAATACAGGGAAAAGTATGTGCCATTTCCTGGGGCAAATATAGAGATTAGTGCATTTTGTTTAATTAAAAAACCTCGCATTTTGCGAGGTTTTCATAATATTAAATTTGAGTTATTTGATTTCCTACCTCAAAGTCTGGAGACTTTGCAGAGCGGATGTAAAGAGCCGGAAATTAAGAAGTTGACACTAACGTAAAATCTTCTATTTCCCAATAATTATCATGCAATCTTAGTTTAAATACAGCATTTCTCCCGTAATAATCTTTTTTTATACGATGGTCAACAAAAACTAATGCTGTTCTTTTAGAAGGATCAAATACAATCTCTGAAAAATAGACAACACCTATCTCACATTCATTTGTATGTTTATCATACTCTGCCAGATCCAGGACTTTTGCGGTACACAAATTAAATTGATTTGCTTTTATAGAACTTCGTGTACTTAATTTTTTAATAATATCTGTATTATTGGAAAATTCTTTTAAAAGCTCCTTCCTACTTTTTATGTCATTTATATGAGCTTCGGGATGACCTGTAATAAAGTTTTTACTACTTGTAGCAAAATATGTATTTTTACTTTTAGTAGAATCTATATACAAATTGCAAAATTTTTCAGGATGATTAAAAATTTCGTTGTGCGCTTTTGTCTTCTCTTCGATATATAAATCCTCATTATGAACTCTTAAACTATCAAAATATCTTTTTTCACCTAAATAATCTTCTCGAAAAAAATAAGGTATCAACTGATCTGTTAAATCATTATATAGTTTTACATTAGTATCGGTAGATTGACTTACACATTTTTTCATTTCCTCCTTACAATTCGTAATTAATAAAGAGGATAATAAAATTATAACTATTTTAGTTTTAAAATTCATATTTTTTAGGGATTTTGGGTTAATAACATGGTCTTACTCGCAAATTATCTTTCGTTTTTTATAATTATCTAAAATAGATGGCATTTTTTGTGATTTCAAGTCCCTGATTTCACGTTGTTGCCTAAAATCTTAATGATCTGCTATTAATAAAAAGTTATTTTCAGTTTCCTCATTTCATTCATCAGCTCCTTTTTATATAAATCAATACGAATACCTCGAATGGAAGGGAAATTGTGGGATTTCGCATCAAAATAATATGCTATTCTGTTCAGAGATTCTTCTTGATGATCTTCCAGACATTGATCAATCTGATCTGCTATGTATGCATCTAGATAATCCTCCGGAGGTTTAACGTAAAAACCGAAATTAATAGAATCATTTTGGAATGCTTTTTCCAACGCAGGAATGTAAATCTTATAAAAATCCTTTGTTTTCATTTTAGATTAAAAAATAAAATACCACGGACAGATGATTGCAGATCCCAAAAGAGGAAAAAAGAAAAATTTTCAAACTTTTTAAAACAAGATAAGTCTATGGTTATTAACCCGGTAAAGGTAATAAAAAAGAATTCAGGAAAATTAATTAAAAAATATTCTTAATTTTATTTTTTTTATTCCAAAAAGTATTGCAAATTTGCAGCCCTAAAAACGATGCAAATTCGTTATTAATAACACTCTCGGGGCGTAGCGTAGTCCGGTCATCGCGCCTGGTTTGGGACCAGGAGGTCGCAGGTTCGAATCCTGCCGCCCCGACTTAAAAAAATTTAGGGTGCGTAGCTCAGCTGGATAGAGCATCTGCCTTCTAAGCAGACGGTCAAAGGTTCGAATCCTTTCGCGCTCACATAAAGACTTACTGGAAACAGTGAGTCTTTTTTGTTTTTATTCCTTCAAACCATAATTATTGAATAGAGCATCCCGATTTCAATCGGGACGGCAAAGGTTCGAATCCTTTCGCGCTCACATAAAGACCTACTGGAAACAGTGAGTCTTTTTTGTTTTTATTCCCTCAAACCATAATTACTGAATAGAGCATCCCGATTTCAATCGGGACGGCAAAGGTTCGAATCC
>NZ_QGTV01000017.1:111120-115855 GCF_003182335.1 Chryseobacterium sp. AG844
AATGGAAACAGTGAGTCTTTTTTGTTTTTATTCCCTCAAACCATAATTACTGAATAGAGCATCCCGATTTCAATCGGGACGGCAAAGGTTCGAATCCTTTCGTACTCACATAAAGACTTATTGGAAACAGTAAGTCTTTTGTTTCTCCGTTAGCATGGGATTATAAAAACAGTATAAGACTATGATTTTTAAATATGTACAATTAATCAAGAAGCACTCATGAAAAATTAATTAAAAATTATTCCTTATTTTATTTTTTTATTCCAAAAAGTATTGTACCTTTGCAACCGCAAAAACGAAGTAAAATTCGTTACTGATGACACCTTCGGGGCGTAGCGTAGTCCGGTCATCGCGCCTGGTTTGGGACCAGGAGGTCGCAGGTTCGAATCCTGCCGCCCCGACTTAAAAAAATTTAGGGTGCGTAGCTCAGCTGGATAGAGCATCTGCCTTCTAAGCAGACGGTCAAAGGTTCGAATCCTTTCGCGCTCACATAAAGACTTATTGGAAACAGTGAGTCTTTTTTGTTTTTATTCCCTCAAACCATAATTACTAAATAGAGCATCCCGATTTGTAATCGGACGGCAAAACTTCGAATCCTTTCGCGCTCATATAAGACTTGCGGAAACATTAAGTCTCTTTGTTTTAATACCTACAATTACTCAAACGAAAAAAAAAGAAATAGGGCATCCGGATTCATCATTATTTATTGAAAATAAAAGTTTATTAACCGGATAACTTATCCTTCCTGTTGAAAAAATCAATGTATAGCTTATATAAGATATCTCATTGTAACCGTATAAGCCCATATGATTCTGATGTATTATTTGATTTATTGTTCATTTTTCATCAGTAGATCTATTTTATATCTATTTTAAAAGTAGGATTTGCAGTATTAATTCTTAGTAAAAAACACAGGTAAAGAATCACTCACCCTTGTTAATAAATTATTTTTTATTTCTTGATTACATCTTCGCGCAAAGAACAAACATAACAGCTACTCCATAGTAAAGCCCATATACAGTACTCACACGCTATGAATATACATCATGCATACAACACAATATACAACCTTGAAGATGGCACAAAAATAAAATGATGTATATATGATGTATTCTATTATTCTTCCCGATTGTTTTTTTTTTTTGAAATTGCAAACAAGTTATCGATTCTAAAACACAAAGTAGATCAAAAAACCTTTATGATGCCTACAGGTGGGATTAATAATCCCACCCGTTTTTTTATAACCGGCATTGTACTTAATGACAAGAATTAATAAACTGAAGTCTGTAACATAATGAATTCAATTTTGTCTTGCATCATATTTAATTCTTGTATTAACTCTAATAAAGTATTTATTCTATGGCCATGAAGACATTGAAAAACTTTAATAGAATAATCTATTGCCTGATTTTTACATTTTGTTGTTCAAAACTGTTTCCACAACACTATAATGCACAGCAAATAGATACTTTACTTATAAAAACCAATGAAGAACTCAGAACGAGATTGTCTAACAAGGCTCAGGACTGCCGTTTTTTCTTACGGTATGTCTATTCAACCCGGGCGGTTTATTTCAGCGGAACTCAACAGCTGGACTCATCACTTATCTATCTCCATAAAGCTATGAAAATTGATCCCAATCCTTTAGATATAGCCCATATAGCAAGGCATTATACAATATACAAGTGGAATTTAGATTCAGCCAACTCTTATTTTAAAAAAGCCTTTGACCTGTTAGAAACCCAAAGGTTTAAGCATAATAAGTACCAAACAGCAGTAGCCTTATATGATTATGGCATTTTTATGCAGGTACAGAAAAAAAATAACGAGGCTATTAATGCTTTCAGCCAATCTGTTAAACTGGCAAAAGAAGTAGACAGACCTCAGCTGGTTTTAAATGATTACAGATTGCTTGCCTCGGTGTACAAGGCGCTAAAAAAAACTGACAAAGAAGTTGAATATTTAAATAAAGCAGCCTCACTAAATGATAGTATATACAATAACCTAAGCAGTGCTATCACATTATCTTTCAATAAAATAACTAAAGAAGATGAGGAAGAAAAAATGAAAGCTAAAAATCAAGCAGTTTTATGGTATGGAGGGATTTCATTTGTAATCATTACTGTATTGTCTCTTTATTTTTATCAGCAGATTAAAAGAAAGAAAAAAAAGCTTGTAGAAAGCAAACAAATCATTCTTCAGCAGGAAGAAGAAACAAAAATTCTAAAAAGAAAGCTCAGTGAAAATCATGAGCAGATCATCCAGCTGGCAAAGAAAAACAGTGTTGGCTTTTTATCACTATTTCAGAAGACTTATCCTGAAGTCTGCCAGCAGCTTTTAAAAATCAATCCTCGTCTTTCTCATTCCGATTTATCTTTCTGTGCTATGATATGGTTAGGATTCTCTTCAAAAGAAATTGCACAATATTCTTCAATGGAGCACAGATCTGTACAAACAAAGAAATACCGTTTACGCAAAAAATTATACCTTGATGCAGAAAGTGATCTCTATCAATCTATCAAATCAATAGCTGAAACTGAATAATTTTAATGAAAACGATGGTGGTTATCTGCAAATGGGTTTCATCATGACATTATACTAAAAATCCCTCAACCGTAATTGAGGGATTTTAATTACATTCTGATTTTATTTCAGTCTGTATGTATTTCCATTCCAAAGGTAAGTTTTGGAAGAATGTTTTTTCTTCTCTCTGTCTTTCTCATCTACTTCCATATCTTCCACTTTTAAGATAAATGCATTGGGAATTCCTCCTTTATCATTTGGAAAAATATATTCTTCACTGTGATAAAAAGCACCGGCATCCCCTACATTCATTAATTGCGGAAGAGCAATCAGTTTTTTATCTTTAAAAAGAACGTACTGATCATAGCCGGCAATTCCACAGGCTTCTCCGGAAACTGAAGCTTTAAGAGTAAATTCTACATTTTGAAACTTGTGGCTGCTTTCTATATTGAAAGATCCGAAACTTAGCTCCTCTCCTTTTCCTGTATCAAAATATACCTCATCCATAAGTATACTTCCTTCCATTACTTTGATTCCGGCAATATTCTGCTTTTCAGTCTCATTGAATTCTTTGTTCTTCCTGTCAATTGTTTTGGAAAGCCCAAAAAGGAAATCGTACCCGTTTTTATTGCGGTATCCTACACAAAGATTACCACCCCAAATATATCCTTCCACTGTATTTTCACCTTTCTGATATGATATTTTATACCAGTTGGCAGCTCTTTCTCCCAATTTCAGAATGCCTTCTTCTTTTTTCAGAACCATTATCTGCTGATTGGTCTGAAGTGAATCTACAATCCGGGCATTTACTGTGGGATCTAATCTCACCCGGGTCCAATCTGTAAAGATCTTCTGCGTTTTATTTTCTTCAAAACCAAAGATACCATCTGCATATACTTCATTTTCCTGAGCTGTAAAAAACTGCAGCATCAGTAAAAGTAAAGCTGTCCATAAAGTTTTCATATTCGTATTTTGTTTTTTTGTGTGTTATTTTTCAAGCAGAAGACTTACCCATTCTTCACGCTGCAACTTCTTTTTAAGCTCTAGTCCGCTCTCTTTACATACTTCCAGAATATCATCTACATCAAAGAAGCAAAGGCCTGAAAGTAATAATTTTCCACCGTCATTCAATACTGAAACGTAGGTTGGGATATCTGATATCAGGATATTTCTGTTGATATTGGCTAAAATGATATCATAATTTTCTTTTCCTAAGTTTTCTGCGGTTCCCTGTTCAATATCCAGTTCTACATTATTTCTTACTGCATTTTCTTTTGAGTTTTCTACTGACCATTCATCAATATCGATAGCTTTGGTATCTCCGGCACCCTGCTGTTTTGCATAAATGGCTAATACGGAAGTTCCGCATCCCATATCCAATACTTTTTTACCCTTGAAATCAATATCCATCATTTGCTGGATCATCAAATGGGTTGTAGGGTGATGCCCCGTTCCGAAAGACATTTTAGGCTGAATGATAATTTCATGCATTCCCGGTACAGATTCGTGGAACTCTGCTCTGATCAGTACTTTATCATCGATATTAATTGGAGAAAAATTCTTTTCCCATTCTTCGTTCCAATTGATATTCGGCATTTCTTCAAAAGAATATTCGATTTTTACGTTTTCGTTTTCAAAGATCGGAAGTCCTTTCAACTGATCTTCGTGAAACAAATCTGTCTGGATATATCCTAAAATTCCGTCAATTTCTTCTGTAAAGCTGTCAAAGCCTATTTCTATAAGCTCTGCCATTAATATCTCATTCCAGGGTTGTAATGGAGAAATTTTGAAATTGAATTCTAAATAATTTTGCATGTGAATAATTTCTGCAAAAATACTAATGTTATTACTGTTAAAAAAATGATGGAGTTATTTTTGGCTGAAACCGGGGAGTTTTATGTTTTTTAAATTGTGGATGTGGTAAAAAAGTTTATTTGTGAATTTTTTCTCCCACAAATTATACGGATGACACAGATGATTGCATCGTATTTTCAATAGAGGCGGGTTTTAGCCCGTCTTCAAAATCATGACAAATTTCCATTGGCTTCAGCCGAAACTTATTTTTTCTATCCTAAAGGCTATGTAGATTTTTTAAAATGCGAAAGATTGTAAGTTTGGGCTCCTATGTTTGCAAAAGAATAAATTTACATACAAAGCAAAAGGGGTGAGAGAACAGTTTTGGCTAAATAACTCAGGAAGTATATTGTGCTTT